>NZ_CFHTCS010000245.1:0-6693 GCF_984369615.1 Martelella sp.
CTGCTCTATCTCTTCCGCCGCGACGAGGCGATCCGCTACCTCAACGCAGGTTGAAGCGCTCAGACTTCGCCAAAAAAAGCGCGATGGAAGGCAACTTCGCCCGTCGGAAGTTCATCGTCGAATGGCAGGACAAGCAAGTTTTCGGCGGGAACGCCCTTGTGCGAGATGCCGGGCTCCGCCCGGAAGCCGAAGCGATGGTAGAAGCCGGGATCCCCGACCAGAACCGCGCCGCGCGCGCCGTCATCCTTCAGGAGCTCCAACCCGCCGAGCATCAGCGCCGAGCCGATCCCCCTGTTCTGATAGTCCGGATCGACGGCAACGGGGCCAATGCCATACCAGCCCCTTGCGCCACCGGAAAAGCCGACCGGAGAAAAGGCGATATGACCGACGATCCGATCGTCTTCCTCCGCCACCAGCGCAAGCGAGAGCGCGCCTGCCCCTCTCAGGCGGCGAATGATATCCGGCTCGCTGCCGTCGCTGTGCGGATGCCCATAAAAGGCCCGGCGCACAAGCGCATCCACGGCACGGACATCGCTAAATTGTTCACGGCGTATCTTCATCTTCGTGATCCTCCTCGTGACGGAGATTATCACATTTGCTAGTCCGGTCGCTTGATCCGCCTCACTCCACGGTGACGGCCTTGGCAAGGTTTCGTGGCTGGTCCGCATCCGTGCCCATGAAGACGGCCGTGTGATAGGCCAGCAGCTGGATCGGCAGGGCGAACACCATGGGCGCGATGAATTCCGGCATATCCGGCAGCACGATCGTTTCCATGGTCTTCAGGTCTGACGCCGCCGCCCCCGCCTCGTCGGTGATGAAGACGATGCGGCCGTCGCGGGCGGCGACCTCCTGCATGTTGGAGACCGTCTTTTCGAAGAAACGGTCATGCGGCGCGATGACAATGACCGGCATGTTTTCGTCGATCAGCGCGATCGGCCCGTGCTTCAGCTCGCCCGCGGCATAGCCCTCGGCATGAATGTAGGTGATTTCCTTCAGTTTCAGCGCGCCTTCCAGCGCCAGCGGATAGCTGGTGCCGCGGCCGAGATAGAGCACGTGATGGAAGCGGGACAGCTCCCGCGCCAGCCGCTCGATCTGCGGCTGGACCGCATGCAGCACCCGGCTCATCAGGCGCGGCACTTCGGAAAGCTGATGGACGAGCCTCTGCTCCTCCTCCGGCGACAGGGTTCCCCGTTCGCGTCCGGCCCTGAGCGCCAGCGATGCCATCAGCGCCAGCTGGCAGGTAAAGGCCTTGGTCGAGGCAACGGAAATCTCCGGCCCGGCGAGAATCGGAAAGACCGCATCGGCCTCGCGGGCAATTGTCGAACCCGTGACGTTGACGAGTGCGCCGGTCTTCACCCCGTTTGCCTTGCAGTAACGCAGCGATGCGAGCGTATCGGCGGTCTCGCCGGACTGGGAGACGAACAGCGCCAGCTGGTCTTGCGCCAACGGCATTTCGCGATAGCGGAATTCCGAGGCGACATCGATCTCGACGGGAAGCCGGGCGAAGCGCTCGATCCAGTATTTGCCGATCAGGCCGGACAGATAGGCGGTGCCGCAGGCTGCGATCGCCAGCTTCGAGACATTGGAGAAATCGATCCCGTCGCCGTCCGTTTGCGCGCGCTGATTGGCAAAGTCGCAATAATGGCCGAGCGTGTGCGAGATCACCTCCGGCTGGTCGAAGATCTCCTTCTCCATGAAGTGGCGATGATTGCCCTTGTCGATCAGCATGGAAGAGAGCTGCAGCGGCTGGCGCTTGCGCGAGACGGGGGCGCCGGAAAAGTCGCAGAACTCGACGCCGTCGCGGTCGACAATAGCCATGTCGCCGTCCTCGAGATAGGAAATTCCCGCGGCAAAGGGTGCAAGCGCGATCGCGTCCGAACCGACATACATTTCCGAGGCGCCGTAGCCGACGGCAAGCGGCGGACCGTAGCGGGCGACATAAAGCGTCTCCGGCCGGTCCTGAAACAGGATCACGAGAGCGAAGGCGCCGGTCACCCTTTGCAGCATGGCGAGCACCGCATCACGGGGCGCAAGGCCTTCGCGGCGATACCTGTCCAGCAGCCTCGCGACAACTTCCGTGTCGGTCTCCGTCTCGAAGACCGCGCCGTCCGCCGCAAGCTCGGCGCGCAGTTCGGCGAAATTCTCGATGATGCCGTTATGGACCACGGCGACGTCGCCGGCAATGTGGGGATGCGCATTGGTCTCGTTCGGCACGCCATGGGTGGCCCAGCGGGTATGGGCTATGCCGGTCACGCCGTCGACCGGATCTTGCGAAAGGCGGGCGCGCAGATTTTCCAGCTTGCCCGGAGCGCGCCTTCTGGAAAGCGCCCCGTCAGGCTCGATGACGGCGATGCCGGCGGAGTCATAGCCACGATATTCCAGGCGCTTCAAAGCATCAACCAGCCGCTCGGCGACGGGCTCGCGGCCGACAATTCCGACAATTCCGCACATTCCGCTGTTCTCTCCGCTGAAATTCTAGGATTTTGATTGCTTCGCCGCCTTGATGGCGCGGGCGCGGGCGCGGATCAGCTCGGCCCGCCCTTCCCGGTTTTCCTGCCGGCCGCGCGCGATCGCCAGCGCATTGTCCGGCACGTCGGTGGTGATGACGCTGCCCGAACCGATATAGGCGCCGTTGCCGATCGCAACGGGGGCGACCAGCGCCGAATTGGAGCCGACAAAGGCATTGTCGCCGATTACGGTCCGCGCCTTGTTGACGCCGTCATAATTGCAGGTGATCGTTCCCGCGCCGATATTCGCCTTCGCGCCGACGCTGGCGTCGCCGATATAGCTCAGATGGTTGACCTTGGCGCCGACGCCGATATCGCCGTTCTTCACCTCGCAGAAATTGCCCACCTTGGCGTCGTCATGCAGCACAGCGCCGGGCCTCAGGCGGGCGAAAGGCCCCACCTGGCTGCCGGATGCGACCGACGCCCCCTCGATATGGCTGAAGGCATGGATGGCGACATTGGCGGCGATGCGCACGCCCGGCCCGAACCAGACATTGGGTTCGATCACCGTGTCGGGGCCGATCTCCGTATCGTAGGACAGGAACACCGTCTCCGGAGCGATCATGGTGACGCCGGAGAGCATCAGTTCGCGACGGCGGCGGACCTGCCATATCCGTTCCAGTTCAGCCAGTTCGGCGCGGTTGTTGCAGCCGAGCACCTCTTGCGGGTCGGCCATCACCACGCTCGCCCGGCCACCCCTTGCAAGCGCCACCTCCACCACGTCGGTCAGATAATACTCGCCCTTGGCGTTGTCGTTGCCGATCGCATCGAGGAATTCGAGCGCGCGCCGACCGTTGATTGCCATCAGGCCGCTGTTGCAGAGCGTTACCGCGCGTTCTTCGGCGCTCGCATCCTTTTCCTCGCGGATTGCCGTCAGCGCCCCTTCTTCCACCAGAAGCCGCCCGTAGCCGGCGGGATCGGCGGCCTCGAAGCCGATCACCACGACATCGCTGCCCTCTGCCAGCGCAGCGCGGGCCCTGTCGAGCGTTTCGGCAGTGATCAAGGGCGTATCGCCATAGGTGACGATGAGGTCATCGAAGCCGGCAGCAATCGCCTCGCGCGCGGCAAGAACGGCATGGGCGGTGCCGAGGCGTTCGGTCTGCTCGAAGGTCCTCAGGGTCTTGTCCGCGGAAGCGCAGGCGGCTGCCACCTTGTCGCCGTCGCGGCCGACGACGAGCACAGTCTCGTCCACGCCGGAACGGGCGACCGTATCGACCACATGAGCCGCCATGGCGCGTCCGGCCACTTCATGCAGCATCTTGGTCTTGTCCGATTTCATCCTGGTGCCGTCGCCGGCGGCAAGAACAATGGCCAGAGCGCTGCGTGACATGAAACCTCCATCTGCGAACCGGTTACCGCTTATAGCGGATTCGTGCCCGAGACCTATTCAAAAATTATGAATTAAGTTTATCCGTTTCGGGCATGAGGCGCGCTGCAACAAAAAAGGCGCCCTTTCGGACGCCTTTCCTGTATCAGTTGTGCCTGGATTACTCCGAACTCGGAATCGTGCCGTCGACGCCTTCAACCAGAACGTTGAGGCCGAGCAGCGTGCCGTCATCGGCGGTCTCGCCTTCGGCAAGCCACGGCGTGCCGTCCTGCAGGGTGACCGGGCCGGTGAACGGCTTCAGTTCGCCGGAGATGATCTTGGCCTCGGTCTCTTCAGCCAGAGCCTTCACGTCATCGGGCATGTTGGTATACGGCGCCATGGACAGGATGCCGTCCTTCAGGCCGTCCCAGCTCTGCTCCGACGTCCAGGTGCCGTCCTGCACCGCCTTGACGCGCTTGATATAGTAAGGCGCCCAGGTATCGAGGATCGCCGTCAGCTGGGTTTCCGGACCGGCCTCGATCATGTCGGACGCCTGGCCAAAGGCCTTGATGCCGCGCTCGGCGGCGATCTGCATCGGCGCGGTCGTGTCCGTGTGCTGCGCCAGGACGTCGACGCCCTGGTCGATCAGCGCCTTGGCGGCGTCAGCTTCGCGGCCCGGGTCGAACCAGGTGTTGGCCCAGACGACCTTGGTCGTGAAGTCGGGGTTGACCGACTGCGCGCCGAGCTGGAAGGCATCGATGCCCATCACGACTTCGGGAATCGGGAAGGAACCGATATAGCCGCCGATGCCGCTTTCGGAGATCGAACCGGCAATGACGCCGGAGATGTAGCGGCCTTCATAGAAACGCGAATTGTAGGTCGCGACATTGTCGGCGGTCTTGAAGCCGGTCGCGTGTTCGAATTTGACATCGGGATATTTGGCGGCGACCTTCAGGGTCGGCTCCATGAAGCCGAACGAGGTGGTGAAGACGATGGTGCAGCCGGACCGAGCCATGCGCTCGATCGCGCGCTCGGCGTCCGGGCCTTCCGGCACGTTCTCGATATAGGCGGTCTCGATGCCGAGCGTGTCTTCCAGCTCCTGACGGGCAATGTCGTGCGCCTGGGTCCAGCCGCCGTCTGTCGCCGAGCCGACATAGACGAAGCAGGCTTTGATGTCTTCCTGGGCGGCAGCACCGGAGGCGGCAAAGCCGGCAATGACAGCCGCGGAGGCGGCGAGAGCGAGTTTCAGGGATTTCATTGTTCACCTCTTTCGGTTTGATCGAAAATGATAAGTCTAGCCTGCCTAGCGGTCCGGCACAAAGGGTTTGCCGAGCGCCGCAGGCGTGTTGATCAGCGTCATCCTGCGGTTCTGCGAGATGATGACGAGGACGAGAATGGTCACGACATAGGGCAGCGCCGAGAGGAACTGCGAGGGAATGGCGATGCCGAAGGCCTGGGCATGAAGCTGGCCGATGGTAACCGCGCCGAAGAGATAGCCGCCGAGCAGCACGCCCCAGGGCCGCCATGAGGCGAAGACCACCAGCGCCAGCGCGATCCAGCCCCTGCCCGCCGCCATGTTTTCCGTCCATTGCGGCGTATAGACCAGCGACAGCTGCGCGCCCGCAAGACCGGCGCAGGCGCCGCCGAACATCACCGCCAGATAGCGGATGCCGATGACATTGATGCCGAGCGCATGGGCCGATGCGTGGCTGTCTCCGACGGCGCGAAGCACAAGGCCCTTGCGCGTCTTGAACAGGAACCAGGAGGTTCCGGCGACGATGGCGATCGACAGGTAGAAGAACAGGTCCTGATCGAACAGAAGCGGCCCGACAAAGGGGATGTCGGAGAGCAGCGGAATGTCGAATGACGGCATTTTCACGCCCGCCCGGCCGACAAGGCTTTCGCCGATCATTGCAGAAAGCCCCTGGCCCAGGATGGTGAGCGCCAGGCCGGTCGCGACCTGGTTTGCGACCAGCGTCAACGTCAGGAAGCCGAATAGCAGCGAGAAGATCGCGCCTGTGGCGAGACCCGCCAGCATGCCGAGATAGGGCGAGCCGGTGGCATGGGCGGCGGCAAAGGCGCCGACGGCGCCCATCACCATCATGCCTTCGACGCCGAGGTTCAGGACGCCGGCGCGTTCGCAGACGAGTTCGCCGATCGCTGCCAGAACCAGCGGCGTGGATGCGGTGATGACGGTCAGGAGAATGGCTTCGACGATCATGACGCTTTCCCCTCGGACGACTTGCCCGCGAAAATCACCCGCACCTTGTAGAGGATCAGCGTGTCGCAGGAGAGAACGAAAAACAGCAGCATGCCCTGGAATACGCGGGTGACCTTGTCGGAGACGCCGAGCGTGAACTGCACGCCTTCCCCGCCGATATAGGTCAGCGCTAGCACAAGACCCGAAACGATCGCGCCGAGCGGATTGAGGCGGCCGAGAAAGGCGACGATGATGGCTGTGAAACCATAACCGGGCGATATCTGCGGCTGGAGATAGCCGAGCGCGCCGGAAATCTCGCTGATGCCGGCAAGCCCTGCCAGTCCGCCCGAGAGCAGGAAACAGAACCAGACCATCTTGCGCGACGAAAAGCCGGCGAACCGTCCTGCCCGCTGCGACTGGCCGATGACGTTGACCTCGAAGCCCTTCAGCGTGAAGCGCATCATGAACCAGACGACGAAAGCGGCCAGGATGGCCAGAGCGAAGCCGTAATGGGCGCGTCCGGACGAGACCATTTCGGGCAGCATGGCGGCATCGACGAAGGCGCGCGTCTGCGGAAAGTTGAAGCCCTGCGGATTGCGCCACGCGCCGCGCACCAGCCAGTCGAGGAAAAGCTGGGCGACATAGACGAGCATCAGCGACGTCAGGATCTCGTTGGTGTA
>NZ_CFHTCS010000246.1:0-6667 GCF_984369615.1 Martelella sp.
CGCCGCCATTCGGCGATTTCCGCCATCGCATGCGCGGCGAAATCCGCCCACGCCGCCCGCGGGGTCACTGCGGCGGCAATGTCTATTACCGCCTGGCGCGGGCAGCCCCAGACCGCCGTGACGCCGGCATAGTTGCGGCCGATTTCCTGGCCATCGAGATCGATCTGGATGATCGCCGTCCCCTGAGCCGGCACGGTGTAATTATTGGTCGGCTGGTCCCCGGCATGGCAGCCGATATAGATCACGAGGTCGGCCTCATGCACGAGCCGGTTTCCCGGCGGCGCGGAATAGGTGCCGACCGTGCCGATATGCAGCGGATGCGTCGTCGGCACGATGGTGCGTCCGCCAAGCGAGGTCGCCACCGGAATATTGCAGGCTTCGGCGAAGGCGCGGATTTCGGCATGGGCCTCGACCTGGATCGCCCCGGCGCCGACCACCATCACCGGCCGCTCGGCCTTTGCAAGCCGCGCCGCCGCCGCTTCGATCATCGCTCTCGATGCGACCGGGCGATGCGCGGGCAGCCGGCCAAGCGCCGGGTCGGGCAGAACGGGCGACGGCACCATGCCCTTTTCGATAATTTCCCCGCCAAGCCCGTTCAGGTCCAGATGGACGGGTCGCGGCGAACCGTCCGTTGCCATGCGAAAGGCCTGCGGCAGGAGATGCGGCAGCTCGCGCGCCTCGGTCACATCCATGCTGGCCTTGGTAACGGACTGGAACAACGGCGCATGCGGCACTTCCTGATAGGCGTTGCGGTAGCGCAGCATCGGCTCCTTGCGTCCGGTGAGCGCCACCACGGGCGCACGGTGCAGATAGGCGTCCTGAAGACCCGCGGCCAGGTTCGCCGCGCCCACCGACTGCGCCATGCAGACCCCGACGCGGTTGCTCGCCCGCGCATAGCCATCGGCCATATAGACGGCGGATTTTTCCGAATGCGCCAGAATGCGCTTGATGCCGAGCTCCTCCATCTCGACCAGCGTCGGGCGGAGGATCGCATCCATGAAGAAGACGTGGGTGACGCCGAGCGCCCCGAAGGATTCCGCGATATAGCGCGCGCCGTTCATGGCGGCCTGACCGTTTTCCGACATATCGCTTATTTCCTCCATTTTTGAAAGCGCTTTCAAAAATGAGTGATTCCATATTGTTTATTGTAAATCAATACTCATTTGACAAAAATGACAGACAATAAGTTTAAAATGAATTCGTTTGCAATTGATAGCGACGCCGCTAATATCGTCGCTGACGAACTGAAACGAACCGAAAGTACCAAGTCGTGCCGCGAAAGGACGATATGCAACTCGCCGGCAGGCGGGTGAGGATGGAAGAGGTCGCGCGGGTCGCCGGCGTCTCGCTTGCCACCGTATCGCGCGCGCTCAAGGCGCCCGAAACCGTCTCGAAAAAACGTCTCGCGCTGGTTCGCGAGGCGACGGAACGTCTGGGCTATGCCCCGAACAGGATTGCCGGCAGCCTGGCCGGCACAAGCTCGCCGCTGATCGGCGTGATCGTACCGAGCCTGACCAACGCGTTCTTCGCCGCAACGCTCGACCGGATGTCGGCCATTCTCGAGGAGGCCGGCTATCAGATGATGATCGGCCAGCATGACTATGACATCGAGCGCGAGGAACGGATCGTTGCCGCCTTTGCCAGCTGGAATCCGGCGGCGCTCGTGGTCACCGGCCGCGACCACACGCGCGGCACCGTCGCCATGCTCACCGGGGCGGCCTGCCCCGTGGTGGAAATGTGGGATCATGACGAGCGCCCGATCGACAGCGCGATCGGCTTTTCCAACCGCAGGGCAGGGCAACTGGCAGGGCGCCATTTCGCCGAACGCGGATTTGAAAAGGTCGCCTATGTCGGCGCGATCCTTTCCAGCGATCCTCGCGCGGCAGCGCGTGCCGAAGGATTTACGGCGCGGTTCGCCGAAGATGGCAGACACAGCCCCCTGGTCATCACCGCGGCCGGTCGCGATATCGCCGAAGGCGGCATCGCGCTCAGGCAGGTTCTCGAACGGCAGCCCGACACCTGGGCAATCGCCTTCTCCGGCGACATGCTCGCCGTCGGCGCGATGTTCGAGGCGGCGCGCCTGGGGCTTCGCATCCCCGAGGATATTGCCGTTCTGGGTTATGGCGATCTCGATATCGCGGCCTGCACCAACCCGCCGCTGACGACAATCCGCCCGCCGCATGAAAAGATCGGCAAGGCCGTGGCGGAGCATCTTCTGGACCGGATCGGACATGACGACGCGGAGCGGGAGAACCTCGACCTCGGCGTGGAACTGATCGTGCGCGCCACGACCTGACGAAGGTTGGAGAAAAGGGAGCGGAGGCCCGATGTCGATAGAAAAAGTTGCCGTGATCGGCGCCGGCACCATGGGCCATGCGCTGGCGCTGGTGCATGCGCTGGGCGGATGCCGGGTGATGCTGCATGATGCCTCTGCCGAAGTGCTGGCAGGGGCGCCTGCCCTGATCGCCACGGCCAGCGACACGCTTTGCGAGGCCGGCACGATATCGACGTACGAGGCCGAGGCTGCGCGCAACCGCGTGCTCCGCGCAGACGCGATCGAACAAGCTGTCGCGAATGCCGATCTGATCGTCGAGGCCGTGGTGGAAAAGGCCGAGGTGAAACGCGCCGTTTTCGGGGAGATCGACCGCTTCGCCCCGGCTTCGGCCATCATCGCCTCCAATACGTCCTATCTCGATATCTTTCCCCTGATCCCGTCATCACGGCAGGAAAACGCGGCAATCGCGCACTGGTATTCGCCGCCCTATATCGTCGATCTGGTGGATATCGCGCCGGGTCCGTCGACCGCCCCTCGGATAATCGAGGCATTGCGCGCGCTCTACGCGGGTTTCGGCAAGGCGCCGCTGGTGTTTGACCGGCTGGTGCCCGGCTACATTGCCAACCGGCTGCAGGCAGCGCTCAATCTGGAATGCCTGCGCATGATCGATGAGGGGTGGGCGAGTGCTGCCGATATCGACTTTTCGATCCGGCACGGACTGGTCGATCGCCTGGCCCTGCTCGGCCATATGCGCAAGATGGATTACACCGGGCTTGAAATGATCCGCAACGGGCTTGCCGCGCGCACCTATCAGCCGCCGGAAAACACCGGACACAGCCCCTCCCTCGCCCGCCTCATCGAAGAAGGACGAACCGGCGTGCGCACCGGCAAGGGTTTCTACGACTATGGTGAAGAACCGGTGGAAGAACTGCTGCGAAGGCGCGATCTCGGCTTGCTGCGGCTGAAGGCAATGATTTCAGGGATCACGGGAGGACAGGAATGATCAAGGCCGATCTCAAGGGAAAACGCGCGCTGGTGACGGGCGGCGCCTCGGGCATCGGGCTGGCAACGGTGACGATGCTGGCCGAAATGGGCGCAAAGGTTGCAATCAACCATCTGGAAGGTGACCCGGCGGGCCCGGAGAAGGTCGCCGAGTTGCAGGCGCAGGGGCTGGACGTGGTCGCGGCGCCCGGCAATATCTCGATCCCCGGCAATGCCGAAGCCATGGTCGAAACCGCCATTGAGACCATGGGCGGGCTCGACTATCTCGTCAACAATGCCGGCACATCCGGCACCAGGGACAAGATTCCGCCCTCCGATCTGGACAGGATGACGGAGGATTTCTGGCAGCTCTTGCTCGGCACAAACCTGATCGGCCCGTTCCGCTGCGCCCATGCCGCCGCGCCCGCTCTGAAGCAAAGTCGCGGCGCGATCGTCAACATGGCGTCGATCGCCGGCATCGGCCAGCAGGGCAGTTCCATCGCCTATGCCGCCAGCAAGTCCGGACTGGTCAGCCTGACCCGAAGCCTTGCGCGCGGCCTTGCGCCGGAGGTGCGGGTCAACGCGGTCGCCCCCGGCCAGACCCGCACCCCCTGGACCGACGACTGGCCGGAGGAGCGCAAGCAATGGGCCCGCGATCTCGCCGTCTTGAAGCGCCGCTCGGAGCCGGAAGATATCGCCGAAGCCGTACTCTATCTCTGCGCCGGGGCCAGCATGGTGACCGGTCATGTTCTGGTGGTCGATGGCGGCATGACGCTGTAGCGAAAACGCGGTCAGGCGATATCGCCTGACCGCGGAACGCGCCGCAACCGCTTATACCGAGGACAAATGATTAGGCCGCCCTGGCAAAGCGCTTGAGATGCGCCGCCCTGCTTCCGCCGGTCTGGGTGAGGACCAGAAGGCGCTTGACCATGTGGCCGACGGCAAGCTCGTCGGAAACGCCCATGCCGCCGTGAAGCTGCACGGCATCGCGGAGCACCGCGCGCGCCGCATCCGAAACCTTCACCCGTGCCGCTGAGACCAGTTTTGCGCGGAAGGCCGCGTCATCGCTTTCCATCGCTTCGGCCGCCAGGAGAACCATGGAGCGGGCCTCCTCGCAGGCGATGAACATGTCAGCCATCTTGTGCTGCACCACCTGGAACTTGCCGATCGGGCGACCGAACTGCTCGCGCATCCGGACATAGTCCAGCGTTGCCTTGTGCAGGGCGTCGATCACGCCTGAGGTTTCGGCAAGCACACCTAAAAGCGCAAGATCGCCGCCAAACTCCAATGCCGCGTCGCAGCCGGAGATCGCCTCGGCCGCCAGCAGCGTCACATCGTCAAGAAACACCTGCGCGGCGGCCTGGCCATCGACAAGCCGGCATGGCGTCACCGCCATGTCTGCGGCAGCGACGCGCGCCAGAAGGCGCGATCCGTCCAGTTCCGCAACGACCCAGAAGGCGTCTGCGGCGGCGGCTCCGATCACGGCGGGAGAAGTGCCGGAAAGGACAAGGCGATCGCCCTCCCGCCGTGCCGGAACCGGTGCGCCATCCCGCCCCGCGACGACGACCTCGATCGTCTCGCCGGCAAGAAGCGGCGCAAGTCTTTCGGCCGCGTCACCGGGGGAAAGCGCGCGGGCCAGCATGGCGGCGCAGCCGAGGCTGACGGCGCCGACGGGCTCCAGGACCAGGCCTGCGCCCAGCACCTCCATCATCGGCACGATCTGCGCCGGCGTCAGGCCCAGGCCGCCGGCTTCCTCCGGCACGCAGGCCGCGAGCCAGCCGAGTTCGGCCATTTCGGCCCAGTGCCGCGGCACATCGCCCGGCGCGGTCGAAAGGGCCTTTGCCCTCTGCTCCAGAGCGTAATTGTCGGCAACGAAGCGCTCCGCCGTATCCTTCAGCAGCAGCGCCTCTTCCGTCGGAAGTTCGAAACGTATCATGCGGCTTTTCCCTCAAAGTCCCAAGACCTGGCCAGCCAGGATGCTGCGCTGAATTTCGTTGCTGCCGCCATAGATCGACAGTTTCCGCCAGTTCAGGAACTGATAGGCGACATTGGCAAGAAGGGCGTCGGCACAGTCGCCAGCGCTTTCCGGCAGTGCGGCGGGGCCGGCGATATCCAGCATCAGTTCGGTCAGCCCCTGCTGCACTTCGGTTCCCCTCACCTTCAGAAGCGAGGTTTCCGCGCCCAGCGTGCGGCCCGCCTCGGCAGCGGCCAGAAGGCGCAGCGTGGTGGCCTCGATCGCCATGATATCGATCTCGAAGGAGGCAAGCCTTGCGGAAATCTCCGGATCGTCGCTGAGGCCGACAGCGTCTGCCATCTCCCGCACGCGCGAAAGAAGATGTTTCGAGCGTCCGACGCCGCCGATCCCCAGCCGCTCATGCTCCAGCAACGCCTTGGCATAGGTCCAGCCCTTGTTGATCTCGCCGACGACCAGATCGTCGGGCACGAAGACATTGTCGAGGAAGATCTCGTTGACCTCGTCGGTCCCGTCCATCAGTCTGATCGGGCGACGCGATACGCCGGTTGCCGCCATGTCGATCAGCATCATCGAAATGCCCTGCTGCTTCTTGACCTCGGGATCGGTGCGCACGAGGCAGAAAATCCAGTTGGCGTATTGCGCATAGGTCGTCCACGTCTTGGAGCCGGAAACCAGCCAGCCGCCGTCAGTCCTGACGGCGCGGGTGCGCAGCGAGGCGAGATCGGAACCGGCCCCCGGCTCGCTGAACCCCTGGCACCACCAGTCCTCGCACGACAGGATGCGGGGCAGGAAACGCTGCTGCTGCTCGGCGCTGCCGAAGCGGATCAGGATCGGGCCGATCATCTTCAGCCCGAAACCCGGCAGCGGCGGCGTGTTAAGCCGGAACATCTCCTCATCGGCAATCAGCCGCTGCCGCGCCGTCCAGCCGGGGCCGCCATGTTCTGCCGGCCAGCCCGGCGCCACCCAGCCCTTGCGGTGCATGCTCTCGTGCCAGTGCAGAAAATCCTCGCGCGCAAGCGGGCTGCCGCGCGAGACTTTCGCTCTTGTCGAGGGGTCGAGTTCGGCCGCGACGAAAGCGCGGATCTCGGCGCGAAACGCGCTGTCCTCGGCTGCATTCAGAAGATCGGTCACGCCTCGTCCTCCGGTTTGACAATCAGCGCATCGACGGCAACGCAGCCCTCGCCTTCAGGCAGGACGAGGACAGGGTTGATATCGATGCTTTCAATGGCATCCTGGTGGGCGACAGACAGGGCGGAAAGCCGCAGGATCGCGTCCTCCAGCGCCGCGCGATCGGCTACAGGGGCCCCGCGATAACCGGCAAGCAGCCGCCCAAGCCGGGTTTCGTCGATCATCTCGCGAACGTCCGAGCGGCTGAGCGGGGCGCGGCGCAGCGCCACATCGTTCAGCAGTTCGGTCATCACGCCGCCGACGCCGAC
>NZ_CFHTCS010000247.1:0-6666 GCF_984369615.1 Martelella sp.
GCTGCCAAGGCGCCGGTGAAAACGGCGGCAAGCAGGAACGGCACACCGAGGCCCAGCGAGTAGATCGCTAATAGTGCGACGCCGTCGGCGACCGAGGCTGATGCCGCGCCAACGGTCAAGATGGCACCGAGGATCGGACCGATGCAGGGGGTCCAGCCGAAAGCGAATGCCAGGCCCAGCACATAGGACGATACGGCCTTGCCGCCGGGCAGATCAAGGTGAAACCGTGCCTCGCGCATCATCCACGTGGGTCAAATGGTTCCGAGCATGAACAATCCGAACAACGTAACAATCCCGCCTCCGACGATGTTCATCTCGAAGCGGTAGCGAAGCAGCAATTGCCCCAACGCTGTAGCGCTGGCACCAAGGATGACAAAGACGGTTGTGAAGCCGAGCACGAAGCAGAGGCTGAAACCGAGCGCTGCGCTTCGCGCAACAGAAACCTCACCTGAGGGTGATGTAATCGTCGACCGGCCGGCGACATAGGAAACATACCCCGGCACCAATGGCAGTACGCAAGGCGACAGGAATGAGACGATGCCGGCAACGAAGGCGCTCAGGATACCAATATTGGAGAGTTCAGGCATTCGGACGGCCCTTCAAGTCTTCTTCCGAGCTCACTGGTCACCGCTTTTCCGGGCACGCGCGATCAGCGTTTGCATGGTTTGCAGGTCGGTGGCGCCGCGCAATATTTCCTCACCGATAACAAAGCCCGGCGTACCGTTGATCCGCAGAACTTGGGCGAGCGCAAGGTTGCGCGCGATTTCAGCGTCGACAGCGGGATCGGCCATATCGTTTCGCAGCCGCTCGACATCCAGGCCGATTTGCCCAGCAACCTCCATCACTCGTCCCTCGTCGGCAGCTCCTGACACCTGCATCATTGCTTTATGGAATTCGGGGTAGAGGTTCTGCTGGCGGGCCGCGAGCGCTGCCCTTGCCGCGAACACGGAATTCGGCCCCAGAATGGGAAACTCCTTGTAGACGATGCGCAGTTTCGGATCGTCTGCTTCCGCCGCCATCATCGTTGGCGCAACCTGGCGGCAATAGGGGCAATTGTAATCGAAGAATTCGACCAACGTCACATCGCCTTGCGGATTGCCGCCAACTGGGCTTTCGGGACTTTTGAACAGTTCGTCACGGTGCGTGGCAAGGGCTGCCTGAGCTTCCGTCTGTTCCGCCTCCCGTTGCTTCCGTTCGAGGTTCTGCATGGCCTCGACGATGACCTCTGGGTTGGCTACAAGATAGTCGCGCACGCGCCGCTCGAACGCGTCCTGCGGCAGGTTCTCCGACGCGATAGTGGGCTGCTGGCCGGCCCTGAACCCTGGATCGATCAGATACCAGGTGCCTGCCGCGATGATCAGCAGCAGGGGCAGCAGGAGAAAGCCGAAGCGGCGCCCCGTGAATTTCGAAAATTGCGTCAACTTCCTTCTCCCGCTGTTCAGAACAGGCCTGTCAGCCATTCCCACCACCCCTTTTCGGTAGGCGGCTTTGGCGCATGCGCGTTGTTGATGAGCTGGTTGATGTAGAGGGTCAGATTTGTTTTGCTGAAATCGGATCCATGGAAAATACCGGCATTCCGTCCGTTGCGGTCGATGACATGCGCCATCGGCAACTCCTGGTCGCGGCCGCTGAACGCCGCAAATCGATCCGCCAGACTGGCGGTTGTCTCGTCGTCCGATGGGATCACGCGCCGCCAGTTCGCCTGGTCCGACGGAGCCTGGGTCGAGGCATCTGCGTCAAGGACGGTTACAAACGTGACCATTTGCTTCATCGGCGAAGCATTCACCTGTTCCTGCACGCTCGCAAGAACGGCCTGTTGTTTGGCGCATGGACTGTCACAGTTCTGCGGAACAAAGCTCAGCACGATGATCTGATCATGGAGATCGCCGAGGCGCAGGACATTGCCGCCTGGTTCTTCGACATCCAGATCGGGCGTGGAAGGACGATCCATCACCTCGAAGGCCAACTCCTGTTCAGTCATCACCTCATCGATGCGCTCACCGGGATGATTTGCGAATGCCGGCTGTGCAACCAGCAGGAAGGCCAGGATCAGGAAGCGCTTCATTCAGCAACCTCCTGTGGCCCCTCGGCCGCTATTCCGAGCACGGAAACCTCAACGGTGATCTCTCCGGCGTTCTCGAAGCTGAGCGTCATAGGGAATGTCGTGCCCTCGCTGAGTTTGTCTTGCAGTCCCATCAGCATCAGGTGCATGCCGCCGGGCGCGAGCGTGAACCGCTCACCCGATGGCAATTCAAGCGTTTCGATGTGTTTCATGCGGCTTATGTCGCCGTCCTTTTCGATCGCGTGGATCATGACGTGGCCTGCGACCGGCGTCGTCACGCCTACAAGCCGGTCTTCCGAGGCGCTTTCGATCGTGAGATAGGCAGCGCCGGGCCGGGACGCGAGGATGGTCGCGCGCGCCCACGCATCGGAAACGCGGACACTCTCCTCTGCGAGTGCCGGCGATGCGCCCGCCCAGACCGCCACCGCTATTGCAATCAGTATTTTCATCAATATTTTCCATTCATTCTTGCAAGGACCTCGACGGCCATCTCTTCCGCGAACTGTTCGCCTTCGCGGAAGACATCCTCAAAGCGGCCTTCGGGTGTCATCAGGTAGATGTGCCCGGAGTGCGCCATCAGATATCCGTCCGGCGCTGTTTCCTCTTCCATCTTCTCGTAGTAGACGCGGAAGGATTGGGCAGCTGCGGCGACCGCGGCTTCGGATCCGGTCAGTCCAACCAGCTTCGGGTGGAAGGCCTGGACATATTCCGCCATCACCTCCGGCGTATCGCGCGACGGGTCGACGGTGATGAAGATCGGTGCGACCCGCTCGACCTCGCCGCCAAACCGATCCAGCACATTCGCCATGTAGGCGAGCGTGGTCGGGCAGACGTCGGGGCAATAGGTGAATCCGAAGAACACGAGTTGCCAGCGCCCGAGGAAGTCGGCCTCGGTCACGCGATTTCCGTTGTGGTCGATCAACGAAAACTCGGAGCGAATTGCGGCCTCGCCGGTGGTGACCGACGGCGGCTCGCGGACGCCGATCGTCCGGACGAAATAGGCACCACCGATCACCAACGCGGCAATGGTCACCAGGAACCACAGGCCGTAGCGAATTCGTCTGAGATGTGTTGTTTTGCCTGATGTCATGTCTGTTTCTCGCAGCCCCCCCGCCCGGACCAAATGTCCGGGCGGGGGGATCTCAGCCTCCTATTGGTCTGTCGACGATTTCATGTTGTCTGTCATGCTGGCCATCAACTTGGTGCACTGCTCCATCATCGGCGCCATCTGGGCCATCATTTTCATCATGCCCATCATGCCGTCCATTCCGCCCATGCCGGACATTCCGTCCTGATTCATCATATCTTTGTTGTTCCCCATGCTGCCCTCTTCCATCATGGAGCCCTGGTTGCTTGGAGTTTTGTGCTCAGCGGCTTGAAGGGTCGGGACTGCGGCGATGTTGATCATCAAAACGGCAGCCATAGTGAGAGACTTGATAGGTTTAATCATCGGTCGTGTTCCTTTTCTGCTTGGTTAGGGATAGGGAATGCCGTGACGAAACCGCCACACTGACGGATTGTGCGTGTTGCACGGTTTCGTCCGACAAGAGGTCATTTTGGGCTCCGCCCGGTAATGAAGGTTCACCGTCTGCGGCAGCAGGGTTTCCGGCCTGGTTTGACTTGCAGGAACCGCCGGTAACCTTGTTCATGCAGAGTCCGAGCGCGCACATGGCGACACACGGCAGTGCTGTGAGGAGCAGCGGCGCTATGCCTGCCGCGGCTAGCCAACTCCAATTAAACGCGAGACCGCCAGCAATCAGGACCGCCGCAAGTATGAGGTATCCGCGACGGCCGCTGAGGTAGTAGCGAAGCGCGTAGAGAACATCGCGGCCAAACGAACCGTCCTCGGTGCTGTATTGTCGCGACTTATCCATGAAGGCTTCCTTTTCAGTTCGAGGTCTGATGTGTTCTGAGAAAATCGATCATCTCGGGCGCGTCCCATTCTGCCGGGCCGACGAGCCGTCCCAGTTCCCGCCCCTCACCGTCGATCAGGAGCGTCGTAGGTAGGCCGACAGCCGCAAGGTCGAACGAAGCCCGCATCGATGCATCGATATAGAGGCCGAGATTCCGGATACCGATCTCGGCATAGAATTTGCGGACTACCTCCGGCCCGGCCCGGTCGACAGAAAGAGGCACAACCTCGAAACCGGGGCCGCCGAGTTTTGCCTGAAGCGCATCAAGCGTTGGCATTTCCTCGCGGCAGGGCACGCACCAGGTCGCCCAGATGTTGAGCAGAACGGTTTTGCCTTTGAATGAGGCCAGCGTGAGAGCCTGACCTGCCCCGTCCTCGAACGTGACCACGGGAAGCGGCCGAGGCGTTTCGTGCATGACGAAGGGCTGGGGCAATAGTATTGTGCCTGGTCTGTCGCCAACGGGGTGGGAGCCCTTATCGCCGTCGATGTAAATCATTGCGGCGGTGACTGCGAGCGCGACCACCACGAGGCCCCCTGCCGCAAGTGCGATTAAGATTGTGCGTTTTGCGTGCAATAGAGCCGTCATGAACCAGCGCCCCGCATCTTCTGGTCCGCGGTCTGCTGGCGCAATGATTCCACCAGCGGCAGGATGGTTTTCGCGAGCACCTCTTCGTTCACCGGTCCGATATGCTTGTAGACGATGAGCCCGTCCGCATCGACCACAAAGGTTTCGGGTACGCCATAGACGCCCCAATCGATCGCCACCTTCCCACTGATGTCGGCTCCGGTGCGCGTGTAGGGGTCGCCCAAGCTGTCCAGCCATTGCGCCGCATCGTCCGGCTGATCCTTGTAGTTGAGGCCGTGCAGCGGCACGGTGCCTTGCGCTGCAAGCTGCATGAACAGAGGGTGCTCTTCGCGGCAGGCAACGCACCAGGAAGCAAAGACATTGACCAGCGATACCTCTCCTTTGAGATCATCGCTCGACAGCCCGAGCGATCGTCCCTGAACCGGCGGCAGGTCAAATTCCGGCACCACCTTGCCGATGAGCGCGGACGGAAGACTGCCAGGGTCTTGGGTCAAGCCCCAGGCCAGAAAGATGGCAAGCACCGCAGCGACAGTAAGCGGCAGGAAGGCCAAAACGCTTCGTCCCGTTTTGGCGAACGACTGTTCCCTGTCCATAGTCATAACCCACCACCGGCTTTGGCCGTCACTCGAGCCTGTGATTCCCGCTGGCGCTCGGGCCAGGTACTCTTGATGAATGCGAGTACCGCTGCGATCTCCTCGTTGCTCAGGATGTCCTCGAACGCGGGCATGTCGCTCTCATAGCCCGCAACGACACCGCCGACGCCGAACTTGGTGATGTCGAACAGGTCCTGGTCCGAGTGATGCCAGGTGTGGCCGCTCTCGTCATGGGGCGGCGCCGGCATGCGGCCGTTCTCCAGCCTGCGCCTCCAGTTCGGCTGACCCTGGAGCTCGGCGCCATGGCAGGAGGCGCAGTTTTGCGCATAAACTTGCCTTCCGAGGGTGATCTGCTCGTCTGTCACAGGATAACCCAGCACAGTCAGGTCTTCGGCTTGTGTACCGGTACTTTGCGATTGCCCCTGCGCGGCGATAGCTGCCAGACCCGAAAAGGCGACAGCGGAAAGGAGAAGCATCATCCGCCTCATTGCCGCCCCCGCAGAAACTTCACCAACGCGAAAATGCCGAGGACCAGAACAGCCAGGATCAGAAGGCTGAACAGACCACCTCCGAACATCATAAAGCCCATCATGGAGCCATCCATCATACCGTTCATGCCATCACTCATCGGAGTAAACGGCGACGCCGTCCTTGCCGAAGGCGTAGGTCTTTAGCGTGCCTGTCTTTGCCGGTGCCATGCCGGGAGCATTCCCCGGCATTCCGGGCAACGTGATGCCGGTGACATCTGGACGCTCGCTGACCAGCCGTTCGATAATCTCGACAGGCACGAGCCCGCTTACGACATAGCCGTCAATCTCGGCCAGGTGACACCCGATACCTCGCTCGGGAACGCCCATTTCAACCGAGCGCTTGTCGAAATCGCGATCATCGACGCGCGTCACAGAAAAGCCGTTGGTCTCCAGATAGTCGGCATAGGTATCGCAACATCCACAGCCGGGGTCGCGCCAGATTGTGATCGCCTTGGCACCAGCAACGCTGGCACTTGCGTCTTGGGGAGCTTGAGCCGAGGTCAACGCCGTAAACGCCACACTACCAATGACAGCCAAGGCGGTAACGGTTGCGGCAACAAAGATCTTTTTCATGTTGTTCTCCATTAATTGTTAGCGAGCGGGGTCCAGGACAGACCGCCATCGCGAGTTTGGATGAGACCGTCCTCGGTGAGGGCAACGACTTGATCGGCATTGTTGGGATGGACGGCGACCGCATCAGTGCGGAAAGACGAGCGTCGCGCCCAGACGACCCCCGCGTCCGCGGAAGCCCACACACCGGAAGGTAGGGCGGCATAGAGCCTCATCGGAACCGACGCTGCGCTCACCAAAGCGTGGATCGGTTCTCCGGTGGGCAACGGTGCCTCCGGCGCAGGCGCTGCCCCGGATACCAATGCGTCCATCGCATCGCCTGGCTGCACGTCCTGCCAACGGCAGAAACAGTCGGGCACGCGGGTGAGACCCAATCCGGTTCCAGCGTATAACCAGATGCCGCCCATGCCCG
>NZ_CFHTCS010000248.1:0-6659 GCF_984369615.1 Martelella sp.
TCGAGAAAGGTCGGCAGGATATCGGTGAAAGACACCAGATTGGGGTTTGCAACGCCCGCGCGGCCGCCGGGCTTGCGGATGATCAGCGGCAGGTGCACGCCGGCATCGTAAAGCGTGGTCTTGGAATTGAGGAAGGGGGAGCCGTTGTCGGAGAGGAAGACGACGAGCGTATCATCGGCAAGGCCAGCCTTTTCCAGTTCATTGAGCACCATGCCGACGCCCTGGTCGAGGCGGTGGATCGAGCGGTAATAATCGGCGAGTTCCCGGCGCACTTCCGGCAGGTCGGTCAGGAAGGGCGGCACGGTGACGTCTTCCGGCGCGAAGATGCGATCCTCGACGCCGGGATAGGAGCGGTCATTGCCGAAGCCGCCGCGGGTCTCGTCGCGGTGCGGATCGATGAAGCCGATGGTGAGGAAGAAGGACTTCTGCTCAGCCTTGGCGCTGTCGAAAAAGGCTGCCGCGCGGTCTGCCGTCCGGCGCACGTCACGTTCCCAGCTTTCCGCGCGCACCTGCCAGGGATAGGCCGCATCCGGTCCGACATGGATCTTGCCGATGATCCCGGTCTTCATGCCGGCGGCGTTCAGAAGCGCCGGCGCGGTCTCCACATGATCGAAGGTCATGAAATGGTGGTGGTCGTGGTTGAGGCCGTATTGCCCGGTCTCATGGGTGTGGCGCCCCGTATAGATCACCGAGCGGCTGGCCGAACACGAGGCGGTCGAGGTGAAGGCCATGTCGAAGCGCGTGCCGCTTGCGGCCAGACGGTCGATATTGGGCGTCGCGATCGCCGTCTCGCCGTAGCAGCCGGTCATGCGCCCCAGATCGTCGGCGATCAGAAGGAGGATATTGCGCATGATGGCTGGCTCCGTTGAAGACTGAGGGGGGCGGAACTGCGGGGAAATTCGCTGATCACCGCGCTGGCCACATCAATGCCGCGCCGAAGCGCCGAACGGTCGGAAGCCCCTTCCGCGACGGCGCTCAGATAGCCGGCATTGAAGGCATCGCCGGCGCCGACCGTGTCGATCACCGCGAGCGGCTCGGCATGTTCGACCAGATAGTTGCGGGCATGATAGCAGGCAGCACCCTCCGCGCCGCGCTTGACGACGAGGGTGGCGTCGGGGCGCATATGGGGGCTGAGCGTGCGGCAGGCGGCATGAACGGTTTTTTCGCCGGAAAGGCCAAGGACTTCCTTGTCGTTCAGCAGGATATGGTCGGCGAGGCGGGTCCATTCACGGGCTTTGGCGATTGCGGCATCGCTCCAGCCCTCGCCCGGCCAGCCGGGATCGATGGCAATGGTCGCGCCGCGCGCCCTGAGCCGCTCAAGAAAGGCCGTATGCTCATCGAGAAGTCCTGGCAGGGCGAAACCGCCGGAAACCAGCGCGATCGCGCCTTCAAGCGGCCAGTCCTCAAGGGCTGAAGAGAAGAAGGCCGCATCAAGCCCGTCAAGATGGCCGTTGGTGGAAAAGAAACTGCGCTCGCCGCCCGTCTGCAGCACGCCGACGGAGATCGAGGTTGGACCGGGCCGGGTCGCGATCCTGTCGAGCGGGCCGGAGAACTGCCGCGTGATCATTGCGCCCGCGGCATCGCTGCCGGTTGCCGAGACGAGGCCGACGGTCTGACCGAGGCGCTGCAGCACGAGCGCGGTATTGGCCGCCGAGCCGCCGATGCGGAAATCGGATTTGTCGAGAAACACCTCCGTCCCCCAGTCCGGCCAGTCATGAACGCTGCCGGTGACGAGATCGAGATTGGCATTGCCGATGACCGAGATCGGGCGCGGCGGCGCGGATGGTCTGAAGCTGCTGTTCATATCGCTCGCCCCCTAAACCGCGACGCCCGCCTTGTCGAAACGGTGCAGCGCCGCCTCGTCCGGCGTCACATAGACCGTCTCGCCGGCTGAAAAATCCTGCGCCCCGGGAGCGCGCACGTTCAGCATGCCGGCCTCATCGGTCTCGACATGAATGAAGGTGTCGCTGCCGAGCTCTTCGGACAGCAGAACCTTGCCGGCCCAGCGGCCATCCTCGCGGGAAATCGCAAGATGTTCGGGACGGATGCCGCAGGCCGCCGCGCCGAACCCGTCAGCAATCTCACCCTCGATCACATTCATGCGCGGCGAGCCGATGAATTCGGCGACGAAGCGGCTGGCGGGCTTCATGTAGAGCTCCATCGGCGTGCCGACCTGCTCAACCCGTCCGGCGTTCAGCACCACGATGCGGTCGGCAAGCGTCATCGCCTCAACCTGGTCGTGGGTTACATAGATCATGGTGACGCCCTTCATGCGCTTGTGGAGCGCCGCGATCTCGATGCGGGTATCGACCCTGAGTGCCGCGTCGAGGTTGGAGAGCGGCTCGTCGAACAGGAAAATCCGCGGCTGGCGGGTGATCGCCCGGCCGATGGCGACGCGCTGGCGCTGGCCGCCGGAAAGCTGGCGCGGCTTGCGGTCGAGATAGGGGGTGATCTGCAGCATCTCGGCCGCCTCGCGGATGCGCTTGTCTGCCTCGGCCTTGTCGAGCCTGGCCTGTTCCAGGCCAAAGGCCATGTTCTCGTAGACCGTCATATGCGGGTAGAGCGCGTAGGACTGGAACACCATGGAGATGCCGCGCTTTGCCGGCAGCACATTGTTGACGCGCTCGCCGTCGATCATCAGGTCGCCGCCGGAAATATCCTCCAGCCCGGCGATCAGCCGCAAAAGCGTGGACTTGCCGCAGCCCGACGGGCCGACGAAGACGACGAATTCGCCCTTTTCGAGGCTGAGGTCGATATCCTTCAGCACCTCGACATGGCCGAAGGACTTGCAGATCTTGTTGAGTTCGATGGAGGCCATGAGACTATCCTTTCACGGCGCCGGCTGTGAGGCCGGAAACGATTTTTCGCTGGAAGACGAGGACGAGCGCGATCAGCGGCACGGTGACGATCACGGAGGCCGCCATGATATTGCCCCACGGCACCTCGAATTCGGAAAGGCCCGAGATCATCGCGATCGCCACCGGCACGGTGCGCTGGCTGTCGGTGGAGAGAAAGGTGAGGGCGAACAGGAACTCGTTCCAGGCATGGATGAAGGCGAGCAGGCCCGTCGTCACCATCGCCGGCCACATCAGCGGCAGGAAGATGCGGCGGATGATGGTGAACGAGGAGGCCCCGTCCATGATCGCCGCCTCCTCGATCTCGATCGGCATGTCGCGCATGAAGGTGGTCAGCACCCAGACCGTAAACGGCAGGGTGAAGATCATGTAGGAAAACACCAGCGACCACAGCGAGTTGAAGAGGCCAAAGGCGCGGATCAGCTCGAACAGGCCGGAGAGCACGGCGATCTGCGGAAACATCGACACCGACAGAATGGTGAAGAGCAGCATCCCGCGTCCCCTGAACCGGATGCGGCTGAGCGCAAAGGCTGCCGTCACGCCCAGGAACAGCGAGAAGATGACGACCACGGTGGCGACGAACACAGAATTGAAGATCTGGTGGCCGAAGACGCCGTCGGTCAGCATGTGCTGATAATTGGCGAAGGTCAGCGCCTTCGGCAGATAGTTCACCTCAAACAGCGCCTGACCATTCTCCAGCGACGTCAGGATGGCGTAGTAGAAGGGAAACAGGGCCTGGGCGAGGATAACCAGAACCAGGGCATAGAAGGCGATGCGTTTGATCGGTGCGGGGACGGTCATCTGTCGCCTCCAAGGTTCATGCGGGTGGCGCGGATGAAGCCGATCGTCAGAAGCGCGATGATCAGGAACAGCAGCGTGGAGGCCGCCGAGCCATAGGCGAAGCGATCGAAATCGAACAGGTTCTCGCGCGCGAAAACCGACATGGTGGCCGTATTGGCATTGTTGGGGGTCAGCACATAGACGATGTCGAAGACGCGCAGCGCATCGAGCGCGCGAAAAACGATCGCCACCAGCACGGCCGGCATGATCAGCGGCAGGGTGACCTTGCGGAACACGCGGACGGGATGAATGCCGTCGAGCTTGGCCGCCTCATACATGTCCTTCGGCACCATCTGCAGGCCGGCGAGGATCAGAAGCGCCATGAAAGGCGTGGTCTTCCAGATGTCGACGATCAGCACGGCAAGCATGGCGGTATCGGGATCGGCCGTCCATGCCACGGGCTCGGCGATGATATGCAGCTTCATCAGCATGTCGTTCAGAATGCCGAACTGGTCATGCATCATCCAGGCCCACATCTTGGCCGAGACGATGGTGGGGATCGCCCAGGGGATCAGCACGGCGGCGCGCACCAGCGAGCGGCCGGGAAACTGGGTGTTGAGCACGAGCGCGATGACCATGCCGAAAATGGTTTCGAACAGCACCGAAAAGAAGGTGAAGCGCAGCGTGTTCCACACGGCCCGCCACCAGTCCGGGTCGGCGAGCAGTCCGTAATACTCGCCTTCGCCGCCGCCATAATCGAGATATTCGAGATAGTTTCGGAAGCCGACCCATTGCGCCTGGCCGGGAAAATCGATCGAGGCGTCGGTAAAGCCGAAATAGATCGTCTTGACCAGCGGATAGACCGCGACCACGGCAAGCACCGCGAGCATCGGCGCCAGGAAGACCCTGGCGGAAATCACCCGCTGTTGTGACAGGGTCGATTTTTCGACCGGTTCTGCCATGTTCCGTTCCCTTCTTGTCATTGGTTGAGACGGCGCCGCGCGCACATTAACCGCACGGCGCCGACCGGTCCTACCAGCCGT
This sequence comes from Martelella sp., assembly GCF_984369615.1. Classification (NCBI taxonomy): domain Bacteria; kingdom Pseudomonadati; phylum Pseudomonadota; class Alphaproteobacteria; order Hyphomicrobiales; family Aurantimonadaceae; genus Martelella; species Martelella sp. The sequence goes on from NZ_CFHTCS010000248.1 coordinate 4,679, forward strand.
TGCCGCGCAGGCGCTTCAGCTTTGCTTCCAGCTTGGCGAGGTTCTGCTCGGCGGTGCCGTCGCCGGCAAGCGTATCATGCACGGCGGTCCAGAACTCCGAGGAGACTTCGTTGTATTTGCGCTTCGTTGCGGCGGAAGGACGCGGCAGGGCGTTGAGCACGACCGGCTTCCAGCGCGGAATGAAGGGCTGCGCCTCGGCCACTTCCGGATCGTCGTAGACGGCCGTCACCGTCGGCGGACGCGAGGTCTCGATCGCGCGTTCCTTCTGGTTTTCGAAATTGTTGAGGAACTTCACCAGTTCGATCGCCTCGTCCGGATTGGGCGAATATTTGGAAACGGCGAGATGCCAGCCGCCCAGCGTCGCCGCCGAACTGTCGCCTTCGCCGCCGACGGGCAGCGTGGTCACGTCGAACTTGCCCTTGACCGGGGAATCCGGACCGTCGGCCAGCGCATAGGCGTAGTTCCAGTTGCGCATGAACACGGCATTGCCGGACTGGAACACGCCGCGCGCGTCCTCTTCCATGTAGTTGAGCACGCCCTGGGGCGCGATCGTGCCGACCCAGGATTTCGCCATGTTCAGCGCTTCGGCCGCTTCCGGATTGTTGATGCCGATCGAGCCGTCAAGCTCGACGATGCGGCCGCCGCCATAGGAGTAGATCCATTCCTGGCCGTTGCAGGTCAGCCCCTCATAGGGCGCGCCCTGGAAGACGAAGCCCCACATGTCACCATTGCCCTCGGCCCGCTCGCCATCCATGATGATCTTCGCGGTTTCGGTCATCTGGTCCCAGGTCTCGGGAACCGGCTGATCGTATTTTTCCAGGAGGTCCGTGCGGTAGTAGAGCGCCGGGGCGCCGAGGAACATCGGCAGGGCCACGAGCTTGCCGTCGACGGTCTGCGATTCGACGGCTGCCGGCACGAACTGGTCGATGATATCGGCGGTCGCCTCCGTCAGGTCGATGAAATGGTCGGCCAGCTGCGGCGCACCGATGACGTCGATGCGGTAGACGTCGATATCCGGCGACTTGGCCGAAAGCCAGAGCTTGTACTGGCCGAACTGGTCGGTGGTCGATTCCGGCATGGAGACGATGTTGACCGTGTTGCCGGTCTTCTCCTCATAGCGGTCGAGCTCCTTGCGCAGAACCTCGTTGTCCTTGCCGATCGCGCCATGGACGATGTTGAGTTCGACGGCGCCCGCCGAAACGGACATCAGGGCGCTGGCGGCCAGCAGCACGCCGGTGAATGTCTTGAAATGCTTCATTGCCTGTTCTCCCTCCGGTCGCTGTGCGGACCGGTTTTGAAAAGTTCCCGCTTGTTGGAATACCGCCCGTTTCGGTCGGCCTTTCCTTTCTGATGGCAATCCGGCGATATCCCGCCCCGATTGCCTGGTTCACGCCGGTACGAAGACCCGCGAAGTCTGACTGGTCCGATTACGCCTCCTTTCTGCAGAAAATCGGCGAGGTCCAGGCCATCTGGCCGGTTTTCTCGCGCAGTCGCACATAGATATTCTCGCCGGCCTCAAGCGCGCCGAGGGCCACGCTGCCCTGCCATTGCCATTGATGCGGGCGGGGCAGGGCGTGAAAACGGTAGGCGGGGCTGTCGATCGGGCCGAGATTGCCCGAGACCGCGCCCTCGAAAAGGTCCTCAATCGCGATGTCGAGCTGTTTGCCGGAGATCTCGGCCTTCAGCCTCGCACCCGGTTGCGCTTTGAGCCGGATGGCAAAGCCCTGCGTCGCCGGGGTCACATTGTTGGGGTTGGCGGCGGCGGTGACGGAAAAGGTCACCCTGCCGCCGGTCAGGTCGAGCGTCGGCAGCACCGCCGCCTCGTCCTCGCCCTCCAGCGGCGAGACGATCTCGGCGCCGCGGAAACGCGGCTCCACGCTCAGGAATTCGCCGCCTTCGAGGTTGAGCGTCCCCGCCCAGTCATGGCTCTTGCCGCGCGCGCCCCGGCCGAGTTCGACATAGAGAATGGTCTCCGTCGTCG
>NZ_CFHTCS010000249.1:0-6647 GCF_984369615.1 Martelella sp.
CCGGTACGACGTAACCGATGGAGGCCATCAGATCGACCATGGTGATGAAGCCGCCGGTCAGAGGCGCCGCGATCACATAGGCGATCTCGGCCTCGACCTTCGGCTGCATGACGCGCGCGAAGGCGATTTCCTCGCCGTCCATCACCTCCATGTCGGCAAACAGCATGCCGTAATCGGGTTGGCCGACGCCGAGCTGCTTCTGCACTGCCTTCGAGGTCAGGCCGATCTTGCGGCCGGAGAGCTGGCGCTCCTCGCCGCCCAGCCAGCGCCTGGTGTTGATTTCCTGCACGGCATAGGCCGCCGCCACGTCGCCCTCGTCGAGGAGGTCGCGGATCGGTGCGGTTGTCTCGCCCGCCTGCCAGGCCTGCCAGAGGCGATCGGCGGCCTGTTGAATGTTTTCTTCGCTGCTCATGATGTTGTCCTAGAGTTTGATGCAGACATTCGTCAGCTCCGAGTAGAATTCGAGGCCGTGAACGCCGCCCTCGCGGCCGATGCCCGACTGTTTGGAACCGCCGAAGGCGGTCCTCAGATCGCGCAGGAACCAGGAATTGACCCAGACGATGCCTGCCTCGATCCGGCGCGCGACGCGATGGGCGCGCGTCAGGTTCTCCGTCCAGACGGCACTGGCCAGCCCGTATTCGGTGTCATTGGCAAGGCGGATCGCCTCCTCTTCGGTATCGAAGGGCGCGATATGGCAGACCGGGCCGAAGACTTCCTCGCGGACGATGCGGGCGCTTTCCGGCAGGCCGGTGAAGATGGTCGGCTCGACCCATGCGCCGCCGGCAAGCTCCTCGTCCATGTCGGGCACGCCGCCGCCGGTGACGACCGTCGCGCCGTCCTTCTTTGCAAGGTCGAAATAGGAGAGCACCTTTTCGCGGTGTCCCTGCGAGATCAGCGGCCCGAGACTGGTGCCGGCCTCGTCGGGCGCGCCGAGCCTCAGGCCCTCGGCCTCTTTTTTCAGCCGCGCGACGAACGCGTCGAAGATCGTCCGCTCGACATAGAGGCGCTCGGTCCCGAGACAGACCTGGCCGCAATTGGCGAAGACCGAACGCATGGTTCCCTCGATCGCCTTGTCCATGTCGCAGTCGGCGAAGACGATGCCGGCATTCTTGCCGCCGCATTCCATCGAGACCTGGCGCAGGCCCTTGGCGGCCGAGCGCATGATGACTTCGCCGGTGCGGGTCTCGCCGGTAAAGGTGATGGCGTCGACGCCCGGATGCTCGGTGAGATAGGCGCCGGCCGAATCCGGCCCGAAGCCGTGGACGACATTGAAGACGCCCTTCGGAATGCCGGCCTCGTTCATCACCTCGCCGAGGAGCGTCGCCGTCAGCGGCGTTTCCTCGGACGGCTTGACGACGACCGTGTTGCCGCTCGCCAGCGCCGGGCCGACCTTCCAGGTCATCAGAAGAAGCGGCAGGTTCCAGGGCGAGATCACGGCGACGACGCCCTTGGGCTTGCGCACGCCGTAGTTCAGCGCGCCGGCGCCATCGGGCGTATCCAGCATGAAGCTCTCGGTCGGCACGTTTTTCACAAGGTCCGCGAAGATCTTGAAATTGGCCGCGCCGCGCGGAATGTCGACATGGGAGGCAAGGCTTTTCGGCTTGCCGGTGTCGAGGATTTCGGCCTCGAGAAAATCATCGAAACGCCTGGTGATGCCGTCGGCGACAGCGTGGAGCAGGGCGGCGCGCTCCGCGAGCGGCAGATAGCCCCAGGGGCCGGAAAGCGCGGCGCGGGCGGCGGAAACGGCGGCATCCACTTCCGGTCTCAATCCCTCATGCACGATTCCGATCTTGCGCCCGGTCACCGGCGAGACGTTGTCGAAGGTCTTGCCGGAGCTGCCCACGGTATATTCGCCGTCGATGAAGTGCATTGCCTCGCGCAGGTTGATCTTGAGCACGATCGTGATCCTTTATGCTTTTCAAGCCTTTAGTGTTTTCTATTGCTCCCAGAGGCCGATTGCCTGAAGCCCGGCCCGGGCGCAAATCTCGTCCTCATCGGCCGAGGCGCCGGAAACGCCGATGCCGCCGATGAGTTCGCCGTCCGCCCGGATCGGCAGGCCGCCGGGAAAGGCGGCAACGCCCGGCTGGCCGGTGATGCCGGCAAGAACCGCCGGCTCCCCCGCAAGCGCTTCGTAGAAGGCGCCCGTCGCCGCATTGAATCCCGCCGCCGTATAGGCCTTGTCGCGGGCGATCTTGCCGGACGGCAGGAATGCGCCGTCACCCCTTAGGAAGGCGAGGGGATTGCCGCCGGCATCGACGACGCAGGCATTGACCGCGACGCCGAGTTCGATGGCCTTTTCCACCGCCGCGCCCACAGCCTTGTGGGCGGCGGCGGCGGTCAGCCGCAGCGAGGTGCGGGTGACCTCCATCAGGTTACGACCGACAGGAAGGCTTCATTGAGCTGGCGCTCGTAGTAGAAGATGCCGCGACCGACATTGTTGTGATCCCAGACGCGGGTCGGGTGATCCTTGTAGGCGGTGTAGCCGCCGGAGAAGACCTCGTTGCGGTTGCCGGACGGATCGAAGAAATAGATCGTCTGGCCGCGGGTGATGCCGTGACGGGTCGGGCCGAGGTCGCGGCTCATGTCATAACGCGTCATGATGTCGGCCGCGTTGCCGATCGCGTTCCAGTCTTCGAGGAAGAAGGCCAGGTGATGCAGCTTGCCGGGTTCGTCATGCTTGACGAAGGCAATGTCATGCGCCTTGTTCGACACCGTCATCCAGATCGCCAGCGTGCCGTCGGGCAGGTCGACGCGCTCGGGCAGGTGGAAGTCGAGCACCTTGGTGAAGAATTCCTCGACCTGGTCGATATTCGGACCGTAGAGCAGGCAATGGTCCATGCGCTGGGCGCGCATGCCGCGCGGCTCGGTCTTCCAGGTGTAGGGGTTGCGGGTATCCGGGCCGTTGTCGGAGAGCTCCATGTCGGCAAAGAGCTCGATGCGGTGACCGGAGGGGATGGTGAAGCCGATGCGCGGACCGACGCCGGGCTGTTCGCCGGCAGGCACGTCGTCCACCGCCAGGCCCCAGTCCTCGATGCGGCGGCGGAAATTGTCGACGCTGTCCTGGCTGTCGGCCTTGAAGGCGAAATAGTCGATTCCAGCGCGATCGGCCTCGCGCAGCACCACCGAATGGCGATGGAATTCGTCATACCCCTTCAGGTAGACGCGGCCGTCGGCTTCCTTGCTGACGAGTTCGAGGCCGAGCCGGTCCACATAGTGGGTGATCGACTCGTCCATGTCGAGAACGCGCAACTGGGCGATGCCCGGGCGCAGCAGACCTTCCTGAGACATTTTGGCGTTCCTCCTTACCTGTTCTCAGACTTCTTCCCGTTGTCTCTCGTTTCGCGTCTCCTCCGGCGCGCGCGGCGCACGATAGGCGGGTTCAATCACGAGATCGCTCCGGGCAATGAGCCGGCAGGAGAGGGCATAGCCTTCCTCCTGTTCCTGCTCGGAGACGTGATAACGGCTCATTTTCAGGGTTTCGTAGCTTCCGGAGATCACCCGAACCCGGCAGGCGCCGCAGCCGCCGCGACGGCAGCCGATCCTGACGGGCGGATGTTCATGCGACGATGTCGCCCGTTCGATGGACAACAGAACCGGCTCGCCGTCCCTGCAGGAAAAGACCCTTGTGCGGCCGGCGATACGGACCGCGTGTTCCTTCGTGGCGTTGCTCTCGGTCATCTCTCCTCCCGCAGTCGAAACCGATGATCGGAGACTGCGCCCGGCAATCTCGTTTGTCAAACAGAAAAACGATATTTTTGAGTAACCAACCTTAAAAAACGAGATTTTATAATTTTATCGTTGTTTTTGATCGTCGATATGTTAATCATTGAGGAAGACAAGCATGCCGCATGGATTGGAGAGGTCGTGACGCATCTGAAGAAGGTCGAGGAAATCAGCGCCACATCGGGCAGCCGGACGACGATCGAACTCGTCTATGAGGCGCTGCGCCGGGCGATCCTGTGCGGTGAAATCCCGCCGGAAAGCCGGATGCGGGTGGAGGATCTGCGCGCGACCTTCGGGGTCGGCTCGTCGACCGTTCGAGAGGCGCTGTCGCGGCTTCTGGCCGAGAACCTGGTGACCACCGAGGGGCAGCGCGGCTTTCGCGCCGCGACGATCTCGATCGAGGATTTCAAGTCGATCGTCGAGATGCGCGCGCTGCTCGAGGCCCGCGCGGTGCGCCATTCGATCGAGACGGGTGATGACGACTGGGAAAGCGCCTTCGTCGCCGCCCATCACCGCCTGGCAAAGCTCGAGACCGAAGCCGTGGGGCGTGAGGATGAACTGGTCGGTGACTGGGAAAAGCGCAACCGCGCCTTTCATGACGCGATGACGGCGGCCTGCACCAATGTCTGGCTCCTGAACTGCCGGTCCATGCTTTACAGCCATTCGGTCCGCTATCTGCAGATCTCTTTCGCGCAGAAACGGTGCATACCGCGGGACGTGCGCGGCGAACACCAGGCGATCTTCGAGGCGGTGATCGCCCGCGACGCGGCACGCGCCGAGAAACTGACCGCCGACCACATTTTCCGCACCGTTCCCGAGATCGAGGCGCGGCTTGCGGAGATGAAGCTTTCCGCGTGAGGCCCGGCCATGGTCGCGCGGCTTGTTCCGGGTATCGAGGCTCCCTCATTGCGGTGCGAGACCGTCTCGCACGGCCTGTTTGATCTTGCGGTGGACGCACCGGAGGGCGGCACATTCATCGCCTTTCACCGCGGCCGCCACTGCAAGTGGACGCGCAACGCGCTGAAGGAGCTTGACGACCGGATCGGCGATTTCGCCATTCGCGGCATTCGCCTGATCGCCGCATCGGCCGACGGACGGGCCGAGACGGAGCGGCTGAAGGAGGAGATGCAGCTCATTCGCCTGCCGCTCGCCCATTCTCTGGATGTCGCGGCGATTGCCGAAGCCTTCGGGCTCTATGTGACGCGCGCAAGCAGCGAACCGGATGCCCCGGCGCTCAATTTCGAGCCGGCGCAGATCTGGGTGCGGCAGGACAATGTGATCGGCGCGGTTGCGATCCAGAGCGGGCCCAATCTCTGGGCAGACGTGACGAACACGCTGCGCGGCATCGAGAACACGATGAAGAAATTCCCCGAACGGGGGGCAGGCGAAACAGCAGCCTGAGGGGACGGACCCGGCCTTGCCGGGACAGCGCGGACAAGCACAGGCCGGAGCCTCCGGGCGACCGGGAGCAGTCCGCCCGAGAAACAAGCGCGCCGGCGAGCGGGAGGTCGCCGGCCGCATTTGAAGGAACACCATTTCCGAGCCGGTTTCGATTGATCCGCGCGCGCCCGGCGCGCGCGGGATGGGCGAAGCCGTGCCGAAAAGCGGGTTCATGCAGGATCGGACGTTCAGGAGGAGGAAACCCCATGTCCAGAAAATTCATCACGCGCAGGACATTCATCAAGACCACGGGCGTGGCCGGAACGCTGGCCGCAACCGGCGGACTCGCCATGCCGGCGATCGCGGCGCCGAAGACGATCAGGATCGGCTTCGTTTCGCCGGAAACCGGGCCGCTCGCAATCTTTGCCGAGCCGGATCGCTTCACGATCGAGCAGTTCTCCAGGGGGCTTGCCGACGGGCTGATGATCAACGGCACCAAGCACCCCGTCGAGATCATCGTCAAGGACAGCCAGTCGAGCTCGAACCGCGCCTCGTCGGTTGCCCAGGACCTCATCTTCGGCGACCGGGTGGACATTCTCTGCGCCGCCTCCACGCCCGACACCACCAACCCGGTGGCCGACCAGGCCGAACTCAACGGCGTGCCGTGCGTGACCAATGACACGCCCTGGCAGCCGCATTTCTTCGGCCGGCAAGGCGATCCAAAGACCGGCTTCCAATACACCTACCACTTCTTCTGGGGGCTTGAGGACGTGATCTCGACCTTCATCAACATGTGGGACGAGGTGCCGACCAACAAGGTCGTCGGCGCGCTGTGGCCGAACGATCCGGACGGCAACGGCTGGAGCGACAAGACGGTGGGCTTCCCGCCGGTCATGGAAAAGCGCGGCTATTCGCTTGTCGATCCCGGCCGCTTCCAGTCCGGTTCCGACGATTTCTCGGCGCAGATTTCCGCCTTCAAGAATGCCGGCGTCGAAATCGTCACCGGCGTTGTCGTGCCGCCGGACTTCACCAGTTTCTGGACCCAGGCTGCCCAGCAGGGCTTTGCCCCGAAGGTCGTCAATGTGGCGAAGGCCACCGAGTTCCCGCAGGCCGTTGCCGGTCTCGGCCAGCGTGCGGACGGTCTTTCGGTGGAGGTCTGGTGGTCGCCCTATCATCCCTTCTCCTCCGGCTTCACCGGCCAGTCATCGGCCGAGCTTGCCAAGGCCTATGAGGAGGCGACCGGCAATCCCTGGACCATGCCGCTCGGCTTCAAGCACGCTTTGTTCGAGGTCGTGGTCGATTCGCTGAAGCGCACCGAGGACATTTCCGATCCGGATTCGATCGCAAGAGCGATCGCGGCGACCAATTACAATTCCATCGTCGGCCCGATCGATTTCTCCAAGGGGCCGGTTCCCAATGTCGCCAAGACGCCGCTGGTCGGCGGCCAGTGGCACATGGACGGCGACAAGCCGGTTCTCGAGATCGTCGAGAACAATGACCATCCGGAAATCCCGCTCACGGGCGCAATGAAGCCGATCGGCTAA
>NZ_CFHTCS010000250.1:0-6640 GCF_984369615.1 Martelella sp.
GTGATCAGGCCGCAGACGCCGATCGGCTCCCGCCGGATCATGCCGGTCTCTTCCCGGCGCTCGAAGCGGTAATCCGCCAGCACCCGGATAGCCTCCTCGAAGTGAAAGAGGGCGACCGTCGCCTGTCGCTCGGTGGAAAACGTGATCGGCACGCCCATTTCCATTGTCATCAGCCGTGCAAGCTCGGGCAGGCGCGCCCTGAAGCCCTCGACGATACGCCCGAGAATGAAAAGGCGTTCCTCGCGTTCGCTCTGCGACCAGACGGCAAAGGCGCGGCGTGCGGCTTCGACCGCCATGTCGACATCCTCGGCGCTGCCGAGGCTGACAACGCCGATCTCCTGTTCGCTGGCCGGGTTGATAATCGGTATGGACCTCGCGCGCGCCGGTCGCCGCCAGCATCCGTCGATCAGAAAATCCAGAGCATTCATCCTGCCGCTTCCCTCCTCCGGTAAGTGCTGGAACTCTATCCGGCGGCTGACGCGCCGCAATGGGGTCGCGCAGCCGTTTCGTCTCGCGGAACGAAACCGTCGTCTTTTTGCCGAAAGGCCGCGCCGGCGCTAGAACCACCGAAGAGCATATTGGGAGACCGAAGAAAAATGCGCCGTTACTTCGAAGACTTTGCCGTTGGCGAGATCTGGACGAGCAGGACGATCACCCTGTCCGAGGACGAGATCATCCGCTATGCCCGCGACTATGATCCGCAGCCCATGCATGTCGATCCCGAAAAGGCGGCGGAGGGGCGCTTCGGCGGAATCATCGCCAGCGGCTGGCAGATCGCGGCCCTTTCCATGCGGCTGTTCGTGGAGGCGGGCGGATACGGCGAAACGCCGATGGTCGGCCTCGGCATCGAGCAATTGCGCTGGCGACGACCGGTGCGTCCGGGTGACCGGCTGACCACGACCCGCAAGGTGATTGCGACGGAGCCGCACCAGCGCCGACCGGAATTCGGCGTCATCAAGACCGAGGTGACGGTGACCAACCAGGATGGCGAAGCCGTGATGACGATGATCGCGCTCGGCCAGGTCCCCTGCCGCCCTCGCGCAGAATAGGCGGGAGGGGCAGGCGCTAGAGCGGTTCCGCCTTTCATGGAAACGCGAATCCGCTCTATCTATTTGTTTTGACGCATTTTCGCTTAACGTCAGACGTTTCCATCTGACTGCGAAATGCTTTAAAGGTGCCGGCCCTCGTCAACCGGGATGACGATGCCCGTCGAACTGGTCATGAGCGTGACGCAGGCGATGACGGCGCGCGCCACGTCATCGACGCTGGTGATTTTGGCAAGCGGCGTCTGCCTCGCCGTCGCTTCCAGCCGCGCGCGCGGTCGCCCCGGCACGAAATCGGTATCGACGCCGGCGGGCGACACGGAGAACACCCGGATTTCCGGCGCGAGCACCTTTGCGAGACCGATCGTGAGCGCGTCGAGTCCGGCCTTGGCCGCGCAATAGGCGAGATTGGAGCCAACGCCGGTGCGCGCGGCGATCGAGGAGATATTGACGATCGCGGCGTTCTCGCCTTTCGCGAGAAGCGGTTGAAAGGCGCGAATGGCGGCAAACGGTCCGCGCAGGTTGATCCGGGTGACGCGGTCGAAAATCTCGTCGGTGAGCCCGTCAAGATCATCGGCCGGCACGACTTCGGTCGCGCCGCCGCTGTTGACCAGAATGTCAACGCGTCCGAACCTTTCCTCGACCGCCCGCGCTGCCTCCGTGATGCTGGCGCTCGTCTCAAGCGCGATCCGCACGGCAATGTGGCCTGTGCCGGGAAGCGATCCGACCAGGTCTTCGGCAGCCTCGTTGCGGCTGTGATAGCCGACGACGATGGTGGCGCCAAGCTCCGCAAGGCGGATCGCCGAGGCCCGTCCGATTCCGCTTGTCGCGCCCGTGACCACGGCGACGCGTCCGTCGAGAAGAGGGGGCTGTCCGCTCACTTTGCGTTCTCCCAAAAGGGTTTTCGTAATTCCTGCTTCAGCACCTTGCCGCCGCTGTTGCGCGGAAGCGTTTCGCGCAGTTCGACCGCCGAGACCTTCTGCATGCGTCCCAGCCGGGCATTGACCCAGTCGCGCAGCGTCTCCGGCTCGATGTCTGCGCCCGGCCTTGCGACCACGAAGCCAAGAGGCGTTTCGCCCCATTTCTCGCTCGGGACCGCAATCACGGCGGCCTCGATGACATCGGGATGGGCGAGCAGTTTTTCCTCCAGGTCCGAGGCGTAGATATTGAAGCCGCCGGAGATGATCATGTCCTTCTTGCGGTCCAGCAGGACGAGAAAGCCGTCCTCGTCGAACATGCCGATATCGCCGGTGCGATGAAAGATCCGGCCCTCGGCATCGCGCCAGTAGAAGGCGCGGTTCGCCTCGTCATTGCGGAAATAGCCCGACATCATCATCGCCGAACGGCCGACAACCTCGCCGCGCCCGCCGGGCGCAACGTCCTTGCCGTCGTCATCGATGATGCGGATGATGTTGCCCGCGGCGGGCTTGCCCACGGTATGTGCCTTTTCAGGGTGCCGCGCGGCATCGAGAATGCAGGTGCAGCCGCCTTCCGTCAGGCCGTAGACCTCGAAGAAGCCGCCCGGCCATTGTTCGATGATGGCGCGTTTCGCAGCGGCCGGAAGCGGCGCGCCGGTGCACTGCTTGACCTTGAAGGACGACAGGTCGCGCTTGGCGAAGCTTGTCGCCGCCAGGATGCGCTGATACTGGACCGGCACCAGCATGGTGTGGGTCGCGCCGTATTGCTCGGCGAGCGCAAGATAGGCTTCGGCATCGAATTTCGGCATCAGCACGACATGGCTTGCGTGGAACAGCGCCGAAAGCATCGGCATCAGCGTCGTGTTCGAATAAAGCGGCGTCGCCAGAAGCATCTTGCTTTCGGGGCCAAGACCGAAAAGGGTCCGCGCCGCCTGCCGGTATCGCATGGCGTGGGCGTGAACGATGCCCTTGGCCCGGCCGGTGGTGCCGGAGGAATAGATGATGTTGAACGGCGCCTCGGGCGAGGGGATCACCGGAGCGCTCAGCGGCCGTGTTCCGGCAAGAAAATCGCGCGGCATGGCGCCCTCGGGCGTCGCATCAAGCTGGACAACGCGAGCGGCCATGTCCGCCGCCGGCAGGTCCGCATAGCCGTCCTGCCCGAAAATCAGCGCAGGGTCGCAGTCCTTGAGCATCCCGGCGAGCGCGTCACGGTGGGCCGAGACGGGCAGGGGCACGGCCGAGCCGCCTGCCGCGACGATCGCGAGATAGGCTGTCGTGAGCCCGAGGCCAGCCGTTCCCAGAAGCGCGATCCGCCCGGCGGCGCCGTCGCAATGGTGGGTGATTGCACCCGCCGCGGCCAGCACAGTCTCGCGGAGCTCCGCCCAGGTCATCGTCTGTCCGTTGCAGGTGAGCGCCGGCGCGTCCGGTTGCGCAAGACCGTGGCGCAGGATGGTGGCAAGCAATTCGCCTTCGTGGTTTGCGGTCGGCTTGCTGGCCTCATTCATCATCTGTCTCCCGGATCGTTTTCGATGAGCACGATATGGCGGGTGGCGATGGCGGGCTTTTCGGAGCCCTCCAGCTCGATCACGGCGTCGTTGACGATCCGCGTTCCGAGCGCATGCGGCTCAGCAGCGACAAGCGTCAGGGCGAGCCGGATACGGCTTTCCACCGGGACGGGCGCGATGAAGCGCATCCGGTCATAACCGTAGTTCAGCCCGCGCCCGCGCGCCCTGATCTGATAGATCTCGCGCTGGAGCGCCGGCTGCAGCGAGATGATGAAAAGGCCGTGGGCAATGGTCTTGCCGCCGGGCATCTCGCGCGCGGCGCGCTCCACATCCACATGGATCCAGTGATCGTCGCCCGTCAGCCGGGCATAGTCGTCGATTGCCTCCTGCGTCACGGTCATCCAGGCCGAGCGGCCGAGCAATTGGCCTTCATGGGCCGCGAGATCACGGGCATGGTCAACGATCAGCATCAGCGTTCATCCTCGTTGCGGGGCGGCCGGCCGTTTCGGCAAGTTCGGCATCGACCGCCAGAACCACCTTGCCGATCTGCCGGTTTTCGTCCATCAGCCGGTGCGCGGACCTGACGTCGCCGAAGGCGAAGACCCGATGGATGCGGGTCGCGATCTCGCCTGTCTCCAGAAGCGGCCAGACATCGCGGACCAGTTCGGCGGCGATCCGGCCCTTGTAGGCGGGCGGGCGCGGTCGAAGGGTCGAGCCGGTCAGCGTCAGCCTGCGCCGGACGATCTGGCGGATATTGACCTCCGCCGTCTCGCCGAGATGGCTGGCGATGAAGACCAGCCGACCGTCCGGCCTCAGAAGGTCAAGCTGCCGTTGCGTATAAGGCCCGGCCTGCGCATCGAGGATTAGGTCGAACCCGTCGGTAAGCGCCCTCAGTTCGTCGTCCCAGGCGCCTTTGTAGCTGACGGCATGGTGCGCGCCCGTCTGCAGACAGACGGATAATTTCTCATCTGTCCCGGCCGTCGCGAAAACCTCGGCGCCGCGCAGCTTGCGGGCAATCTGGATCGCGGCCATGCCGACCCCGCTGGTGCCGCCCTGCACAAGCAGGCGCTCGCCTTCGCCGAGGCGACCGAGCCAGACGACGTTGTTCCACGCGGTAAAATAGACTTCCGGCAGCGATGCGGCCTCGACATAGGTTAGCCCGCGCGGAACCGGCATGCATTGGAGCGCGGGCACGACGCAATATTCGGCATAGCCGCCGCCATTGGCCAGCGCGCAGACGGCGTCTCCGGGAGAAAGCCCGGCTACGCCGGGGCCAACGGCGTCGACAATGCCGGACACATCGAGGCCGGGGATCGGGGAGGCGTCCGGGGGCGGAGGATAGAGACCGCGTCTTTGCTGGATATCCGGCCGGTTGACGCCCGCCGCGTAAACCCGGATCCGGACTTCGCCCGCTCCGGGCGCGGGGAGGGGACTTTCGACGATGTCGAGTACGTCCGGTCCGCCGGCGCCATTGATTTCGACGACACGCATTGCGCTCAATTCCCCCTTTGAAGATCGATCTCCCCGGACGCCGGGCCTGCGCCCGGTCGCCTGCCCGTCAGACTTTCCAGTTATGCACAACCGGATTGGACAGCCTTCCGAGCCCCTCGATCTCGATGTCGATCGTACCGGCCAGTTTGTGCATGTTTACCGAGCGGTGGCCATTGGGAAATTCGCCGACGCCCTTCGCCGACGTTCCGAAGCAGAAGACATCGCCGGGTTCCAGGGTGAAGAAGCGACTGGCTTCCGCGATGACGTCGGCGACCTTGAAGCGGTAGCTCGCGGTGCTGTCGACGGCGAAGGGCTCTCCGTCGAACCAGCCCTTCACCTCAAGCGCGTCCGGGTTTTCAACTTCGTCGGCGGTGGTGATGAAGGGGCCCATCGGCCCGAACGTGTCGGTCGCCTTGGAGCGGGTGTGGTAGACGAAATAGACATCGCGGTCGTCCTCGCCATGCCGGTTGCGCCAGGCAAGATGATGCGGCCGGAGAAGATCGGGCTCGCGCGTCGTGGCGATCGAATCCATGCCGAACTTCATGCCGTGGGAGGTGACGTCATTGATGATGGTGAAGCCGAAGATCGCGTCCTTCGCCGCCTCGACCGATATCTTGCTGCAGCGTTTGCCGATGACGGCGGCAAGCTCCAGTTCGGGGATGGTCTCGCCGTAATAGTCTTCCATGATGATCGGCTTGTTGTGGCCGGTCAGGCAGGAGGGCGCCTTCAGGAAAAAGTTCGGCACGCCGGGATCGCGATGGGCGGACTTGCGGATGCCCATATTGTTGAAAGCGACGCCGAGGATTTTTGAGGGGCGCGGCTGTGGCGGAAGCCAATCCAGCGAAGCCTCGTCAAGCGGGGTCGCCTGTCCCTTCTCGAGCGCGTCACGCGCCCGGGCGAGTTCAGCTTCACCGCCCTCGATGAAGCTGTTCATGTCCGCCGGCGCCGACCCAAGCCCGGCGCTTTCGTAGAGCTCCGCCAGAAGAACGGTCGCATTGCCCTTTCTGATGGCAAGGACGGGCTTTCCCTGATGGTTGATGGTTGCTAGTTTCACGGCGGTCTCCTTCGCGTGCGCGGGCTTTCTGGTTTTTCAAAGGTCGTGTTTCGGCGCCCGTCCGCGACACGAAAGGGATGGCGTGATCGTTCGGATCATCCGTCGGTTATGCCGTTCTCAGGCGGGGTCGAGGCCGACCAGTTTCGCCGGATTGTCGCGCACCATCAGCCGCACCTCCTCCTCGGTGAAGCCGAGGGCGAGCAGAAGCTTGATCGCCTGGCGCAGCCCTTCCACGGGCGAGGGATTGTCGACCTGACCGAGATCGGAGCCGATCGAGGAATGCGCGACGCCGGCGGCCAGAACATGCTCCTTCAGCTCCTGCGGCGAAAATACGTTGAAGCGCGAATCCACGTAGAGACAGGCCGATTGCTCGATCACTGCGCCGAATTCGGCCATTTCGGTGATGTCCTCATAGGTGAAGTGCAGCCCGTACATGGGGTGATTGACCAGAAGGCGCTTGACGCCGCGCTTGCGCGCTTCCCTGAACAGTTTCCAGATTTCCCAGACGTGCAGGTGACCGGAGGACAGAATGGCATCAAAGGCGGCGATCGAATCGAGGATCTCCTTCACCGCGTCGAGAATTTCGCCATAGGCGTCGACGACGGTGATGCCGGGGGACGCTTTCAACTG
>NZ_CFHTCS010000251.1:0-6605 GCF_984369615.1 Martelella sp.
TGTCCTTATTTAACCGCGCCGAAGGTGAGCCCGCGCACGAGCTGCTTCTGCGAAAACCAGCCGAGGATGACGATCGGCGCAATCGCCATGGTCGAGGCGGCGGAAAGCTTGGCGTAGAACAGGCCTTCCGGGCTCGAATAGGAAGCGATGAAGGCCGTCAGCGGCGCCGCCTTGGAGGCCGTCAGGTTGAGGGTCCAAAAGGCTTCGTTCCAGGCAAGGATGATGTTGAGAAGAAGGGTCGAGGCGATGCCCGGCACCGCCATCGGGGTGAGCACATAGATCAGCTCCTTGCCGAGCGTCGCGCCGTCCATGCGGGCGGCCTCGAGAATTTCGCCGGGGATTTCCTTGAAATAGGTGTAGAGCATCCACACCATGATCGGCAGGTTGATCAGCATCATCACCACGATCAGGCCGATGCGCGTGTCGAGCAGGCCGAGATCGCGGAAGATGATGTAGATCGGCACAAGCACGCCGACGGCCGGCAGCATCTTGGTGGAAAGCATCCAGAGCAGCACGTCCTTGGTGCGGGGCGTAGGCGAGAATGCCATCGCCCAGGCAGCCGGCACGGAGATCAAAAGCCCGATCACCGTGGAGCCGAGGGAGATCGCCACCGAGTTCCAGAAATGGTGGAAATAGCTGGAGCGCGCCTGCACCTCCACATAGTTCTCCAGCGTCCACTGGAAGAACAGGAAGGAAGGCGGCGAGGAGACGGCCTCGCTTTCCGTCTTGAAGCTCGTCAGCACCGTCCAGAGGATCGGAAAGAAAATGAGGAGTGCTACGACCCACGCAAGGAGCGTGAAGGCCAGCTTTTTCTGCGTCGTGACCTGGCGTGCCATCGTCAGTCCTCCAGATTCTTGCCGATCATCCGCACCAGGAAGATCGCAACGATATTGGCGAGAATGACGGCGATGATGCCGCCGGCAGAAGCGCCGCCCACGTCGAACTGCAGCAATGCCTGCATGTAGACGAGATAGGTGAGATTGGTGCTCTCCGTTCCCGGGCCGCCATTGGTGGTGACCAGGATTTCGGCGAAGACCGAAAGCAGGAAGATCGTCTCTATCAAAACGACGACGGTGATGGCGCGGGCCATATGCGGCAGAATGATGTAGATCAGCCGGTTCCAGGCGTTCGCCCCGTCCATTTCGGCCGCCTCCTTCTGCTCTTCGGACAGCGACTGAAGCGCGGTCAGAAGAATGAGCGTGGCGAAGGGCAGCCACTGCCAGGCGACGATCAGGCTGATCGAGGTGAGCGGGATCGATGACAGGAAGTCGATCGGCTGGATGCCGATGAAGCGCGCGAGCGAGGCGAACAGCCCGTTGACCGGGTTCATCAGCATGTTCTTCCACACGAGCGCCGAAACCGTCGGCATGACGAAGAAGGGAGCGATCACCAGAATGCGGACAATGCCCTGGCTGAAAATCGGCTGGTCGAGCAGCAGCGCCAGCGCGATGCCGCCGACAACTGTGGCAAACAGCACGCCCCCGACAAGGATCAGCGTATTGCCGATCGCCTGGAAGAAGGCCGGATCGGTGAGGAAGAAGCGGTAGTTCATGAAGCCGGCAAAGCTCTCCGTTCCCGGCATCAGCAGATTGTACCGGAGGAAGGAGAAGTAGACGGTCATCGACAGCGGAACGATCATCCACAAGAGGAGCAGAATGACCGAGGGCGCCATCATCAGCCGCGCCGCGTTTCGGGTATGGGTCGTCGCCATTTCGGTTTTCCCCGCTCGGTGAGGCAGGCCGGATTGGCGGCCGCGTCACATCTTCAAGGTCCCGCGCCGGTTTTTGGCCGGAATCGGAAATCAAAAGAGCCGCCGTCGGCAAATCGCGCGGCGGCTCTTCAAAGTCAGTTCAGCAAGAAGAAAAAAGGCGGGCGGCCGGACAACGGGTTCCGACCGCCCTCAGGAGGAAGGTCTTACTTCGGGTAACCAGCCTTCATCATCTCACGCGCGGTGAGCTGCTGCGCATTCGAGAGCGCCTGGTCGGCCGTGGTGTTGCCGGCAAGAGCTGCCGAGAACTGCTGACCAACCGCGGTGCCGATGCCCTGGAATTCCGGGATCGAGACGAATTGCGCACCGGTATAGGGGATATCCTGAACCGAAGGCTTCTTGGTGTCGACCGCGTTGATCGATTCCAGCGTCATTTCGGCAAAGGGCGCTGCCTTCTGGTAGTCCGCGTTCTCGTAAAGCGAGGTGCGGGTGCCGGGAGGGGCCGCGCGCCAGCCGTCCTGTTTCGCAACAAGATCGGTATAGTGCTTGGAGGTTGCCCAGGCGACGAAGGCCTTGGCCGCATCGGCCTTCTGCGTCGAAGCCGGGATGGCGAGGTTCCACGACCACAGCCAGTTGCCGCGATTGCCGATATCGCCCTTTTCCGGGAAAAGGGCGAAGCCGACCGAATCGGCGACCTTGGATTCATCCGGATCGGTCACGAAGGAAGCGGCGACCGTGGCATCGATCCACATGCCGCACTTGCCCTGCTGGAACAGCGCCAGATTTTCGTTGAAGCCATTGGAAGAAGCGCCGGGCGGACCGTAGTTGTTCATCAGGTCCAGATAATCCGTCAGCGTCGCCTTCCATTCCGGCGTGTCGAACTGGGGTTTCCACTCCATGTCGAACCAGCGCGCGCCGTAGGAATTGGACATGGCGCCGAGGAAAGCCATGTTCTCGCCCCAGCCGGCCTTGCCGCGCAGGCAGATGCCGTAAATGCCGGCATCCTTGTCCGTCATGGCGGCGGCCGCCTTCTTGATGTCGTCCCATTTCGGTTCGGCCGGAATGGTTACGCCGGCCTTTTCAGCCAGATCCGTGCGGTACATGACCATGGCGCTCTCGCCGTAGAAGGGCACGGCATAAAGCGTATCATCGACCGAAAGGCCGCCGGCGATCGCCGGCAGAAGGTCGCCCGCGTCATAATCGGCGGGCAGATCGTTAAGCGCCAGGAGCCAGTCCTGCTTTGCCCAGATCGGAACCTCGTAATTGCCGATGGTCAGCACGTCGTACTGGCCGCCCTTGGTGGCGATGTCGGTGGTCACCTTCTGGCGCAGCACGTTTTCCTCAAGCGTGACCCACTCAAGTTCGATATCGGGATGCTGCGCGGTGAAATCGTCGGTGAGCTTCTGCATGCGGATCATGTCGCCGTTGTTGACGGTGGCAATGGTCAGCGTTTCGGCCGAAGCGACGCCGGTGAGCGCCGCAAGCGAGCACGCGCCCAGAAGTATCGTGTGCAGTCTCATACTCGTTCCTCCCTCAGAATTGAGCAATAGCTTACGATGTGGGCAATTACCCATCATTCATTGCTAAGTGTCAAGTGGGCGAATGCTCATACTTTGGGCGAATGCAACATCCTCCTGTTTTTCAAGAAGAAATTCTCAGCATGATCGCAGCGCCACAACAGTGAACTGCTGCAGCGATCGCGATCAGAGGCAACACATGTCGGAAAAGTCAGTCCTGCAGCAGAAAACGCGCCGCGTCCTCGTCGGTGATCAGGGCATTGATCAGGCGGCCTCTCAGCGCGCCGCGGATGGCGCGGTGCTTGGGCTTGCCGCGGGCCATGCCGAAGATGATCGTATCCTCGGTCGAGGGCAGGGGGATGCTGGCGACGCGCTGGTTGATCGGGTGATCGAGCAGCCTTCCGTCATCATTGAAAAGCCAGCCGCAGATCTCGCCCGCCGCGCCAACGGCCACCAGTTCCTCCATCTCGCCTGCGGTAAGAAAGCCGTCCAAGAGCAGAGGACCCCTCGGGCCGAGCTCGCCGATGCCGACGAAGGTGACATCGGCCTTGCCGCCAAGCTCCAGCGTCGGCTTCACCAGCGGCTGGGCGTGGAACAGGGCGCGTTCCTCCGGCGTCGACACCAGAACCGGCAGCGGCATCGGAAAATGCCGCGCCTGGATGGCGTCGGCCATCAGAAAGATGACGTTGTAATAGGCGGCCGAGCCATCGGGGCTGATGTTGCCGGTGAGCGAGACGATACGGTGTTGCGGGCAGGCCATCGGCGGCAATTGCTCCACCGCCGAGCGCAGCGTGCGCCCCGTGCCCATGGCAAGCACGGTCGGCTCGTTTCGCTTCAGCCAGCGCTCGATCTCGGCCGCGCCTTCCTCGGCTATGCCGGTCGGCGCCGTATCACTGTTCGGATCGCTCGGCACGACCTGCACCTGCTTCAGCCCGTAACGCTCCTGAAGCGCCGCCGAGAGCGCCATGCATTCGGCGATGGGGTGGTCGAGGCGCACCTTGATCAGCCGTTCGGACATGGCAAGCGAGACGAGGCGCTGCGCGCTCTGGCGCGAAATTCCCATGGCGGCGGCGATCTCGTCCTGCGTGCGACCCGCCACATAATAGAGCCAGCCGGCCCGAGCCGCCTCGTCAAGCCGCGATGCGCTGCCGGATTTTTTCGCCATTTTCTCGCTTACCCCGCCTGGTTGACCCCTCGTCAATATCGCGCGCCAGAATAGCCATGTCATGGCCGCCCTGCCAAGCGGCCCCGTCAAAAGCCGCTAAAATCGATTTGACGCCTCGTTCCGATCGTTGCACGATCCCGTCCATTCGAGGAGCATCCCAAGAGCGAGGAAAAAATGACGAAACGCATCGTTTTCACCGGCGGCAGCGGCAAGGCTGGCCGCGACGTGATCCCCTATCTTCTCGACAGGGGACATGACGTCCTCAATCTCGATCTGGTCGCGCTCGATCATCCGGACGTCACGACGCTGATCACGGATCTGACCGACAGCGGCCAGGTGTTCAATGCCATGTCCATGCATTTCGGCATGGACCGCTATGAGAACGGCAAACTGCCGGAAGCGCCCGACGCAGTCGTCCACTTCGCTGCCATTCCGCGCGTGATGATCACGCCCGACAACGTCACCTACCAGACCAATGTGATCTCGACCTACAACGTCATCGAGGCGGCGATGAAGCTCGGCGTGCGCAAGGTCATCATTGCCTCCAGCGAGACCACCTACGGCGTCTGCTTTGCCGAGGGCGACCGGGATTTCCACGCCTTTCCGCTGGAAGAGGATTACGATGTCGATCCCCTCGACAGCTACGGGCTTTCCAAGGTCTGCAACGAGAAGACGGCGCGCGCCTTCGCGCTGCGCTTCGGCGCCGATATCTACGCGCTTCGGATCGGCAATGTCATCTCGCCGGACGATTATGCCAAGTTCCCGGCCTTCCTCGCCGATCCGCCCTCACGCAAGCGCAATGCCTGGAGCTATATCGATGCGCGCGACCTCGGGCAGATCGTCGATCTCTGCCTCGAGAAGGACGGTCTCGGCTTCGAAGTCTTCAACGCCACCAATGACACGATCACGGCCAACGAGAAGACGGTCGACTTCCTGAAGAAATACGCACCGAACACGCCAATCACCCGTGAGATGGACGATTACGAAGCGCCGCTTTCCAACCGCAAGATCCGCGAGGTTCTGGGGTTTGAGGAACAGCACGACTGGCGCAAATATGTGAAGTGAAGACAGGGGGCGTTGCCCCACCAATCTCTCCCCTTGAGGGAGAGATGCCCCGAAAGGGGCAGAGAGGGGTGAACCCCCTTCAACGAACGCAGCTTATGCGGCTCATGCCCTTTACCCCCCTCTGTCGCTTTCGCGACATCTCCCCCTCAAGGGGGGAGATCGGTGGGCGGAAGATCGGCCAGCACCTGATTTTGGCAATTACCCCCCATTAAGAAGAAGTCGAAGCCGAACCGGTGCATACGGGCCGCTTTGTCTTGTTCACTCGGAACAAGACCGATGCGATTTTCGCGAAGACGGCCAGATCTAAGCCTCTTCACACCCAAAGATCAATCAGGACAAAACTATGGATACACATATAGAGAAACTAGAATTTTCCATGGCCGGTATGAAGCTGCAGGCAAACGGGAAATTTGCGATAATAGCAGGGGTAGCCTTGGTACTAATTCTGGCTCTCAGCACGATAGGCTAACACGCCCCGGAAAACGCCTCACGTCCCCGAAACGCTGTGCCACAGCGCCTTGTCGCCGATCTCGGCGAGCATTTTCGCGTGCGCCTCGGCCTCTTCCGCGTGAACGCGCGAGGGGAGCGGGCGGGGGCGGACGAGGGGCGGCAGCTTGCGCAAATTGCCGTCGCTGTCATATTCATCCGCCGAGCCCGCATTGACCAGGCGAAAGGCCGCCTGACGCCCGCCGGACATCTCGATATAGACCTCTGCCAGCAATTCCGCATCGAGAAGCGCGCCGTGCTTGGTGCGGTGGGCATTGTCGATCGAATAGCGCTTGCAGAGAGCGTCGAGGCTGTTGGGACCCATCGGGTGCTTGCGGCGCGCCAGCGCCAGCGTGTCGACCACCATCTCCTGGTCGATCGGCGGCTTGCCGAGCCGGCCGAGCTCGGCATTGATGAAGCCCATGTCGAAAGCGGCGTTATGAGCGATCCAGCGGGCGCCGTCAAAAAAGGCCAGGAGATCGTCAACCACATCGGCAAAGACCGGCTTGTCCTTCAGGAACTCGTCCGAAATGCCGTGCACCTGAAGGGCTTCCGGATGCACGGTCTTGCCGTCCGGATTGACATAGACATGGAAGGTCTTTCCGGTCGGGAAATGGTCGATCAGCTCGACGCCGCCGATCTCGATCAGCCGGTCGTCATTCTT
>NZ_CFHTCS010000252.1:0-6593 GCF_984369615.1 Martelella sp.
GCACTGCCAAGCGCGGCGAGATCAATGCCGAGCAGTTGCAGGACCTGATGGCGGGCGGGCGCGAACTTGTCGAACTTGAATCCTCGCTGGGAGGCACTGTCTAGAGCATGCATGAACTCGATTGTCTCACGATCGGCCGTTCCTCGGTCGACCTTTACGGCGCGCAGGTCGGCGGTCGGCTGGAGGACATGCTGTCCTTCGAGAAATATCTCGGCGGCTCGCCGACCAACATGGCGACGGGCGCGGCGCGTCTCGGGCTGAAATCCGGCCTTATAACCCGCGTCGGCGACGAGCATATGGGCCGCTTCATCCGCGAGGAGCTCGAGCGGGAAGGCGTCGATGTGACCGGCGTCGTCACCGACCCGGAACGCCTGTCGGCGCTGGTGATCCTGGGCATTCGGGACGAGGAGCAGTTTCCGCTGATCTTTTATCGCGAGAACTGCGCCGACATGGCGCTGTGCGAAGACGATATCGACGAGGCGCTGATTGCGCGCTCGCGTTCGCTGGTCGCCACCGGCACGCATCTTTCCAACCCCAGGACCGAGGCGGCGGTGCTGAAGGCGCTCGGTCTTGCCCGCAAGCACGGCGCGCGCACCGCGCTTGATATCGATTACCGGCCGAACCTCTGGGGGCTGTCGGGTCACGGTGATGGCGAGAACCGCTTCATCGCGTCGGAAAAGGTCACTGCCAAGCTTCAGTCGACGCTGCATCTGTTCGATCTCATCGTCGGCACGGAAGAGGAGTTCCATATTGCCGGCGGCACGACGGATACGCTGCAAGCGCTGAAGAATGTGCGCAAGGTGAGCGCCGCGACGCTGGTGCTGAAGCGCGGCGCGGAAGGCGCTTCGGCCTTCGAAGGCGATATCCCCGACGATATCGACGGCGGCGTTGCGGGCCGGAGCTTCCGCATCGAGGTTTTCAACGTTTTAGGCGCGGGCGACGGTTTCATGGCCGGGCTGTTGAAGGGCTGGCTGACGGATCGGGACTGGGCCGAAAGCCTGACGATCGCCAATGCCTGCGGCGCCTTTGCCGTGTCGCGCCACGGCTGCACGCCGGCCTATCCGAGCCTGGCCGAGCTTGAATATTTCCTTGAGCACGGCTCAACCACGCTGGCGCTGCGCAAGGACAAGGCGCTGGAGCAGTTGCACTGGTCCACCAACAGGCACGGCGACTGGCCGGAAATGCGGGTTTTTGCCTTCGACCACCGGATCCAGCTTGAAGACATGGCCGAGGAGTGCGGCGTTCCGGCCCAAAGGCTGGGCGCCTTCAAGGAGCTTTGCCTGAAGGCCGCGCTGGACGTGGCCGATCGCAGGCCGGGCTATGGCATTCTCTGCGACAGCCGGATCGGCCGTTCGGCGCTGTACAGGGCGGCGGGGACCGGTCTCTGGATCGGGCGGCCGACGGAATGGCCGGGCTCGCGCCCGCTCGCGCTTGAGCCGGAGCTTGGCGAGGACATGGGCGGGCTGGCCGAATGGCCGGCCGAGCATGTCGTCAAGGTCCTGTGCTTCTATCACCCCGATGACGACGCGACGCTGAAGGCGGAGCAGGAGGCGACGCTTGCGCGCCTTTTTGCCGCCGCACGCCGAAACCGGCTGGAATTCCTGATGGAGGTCGTGTCATCAAAGCATGGCGAGACGGATGACATGAGCGCCGCGCGCGTGATCGAGCGTCTTTACGAGATCGGCATCTATCCCGACTGGTGGAAGCTGGAGCCGCTGACAACAGAGGCCGCATGGGCCAATGTGTGCGCGGCGATCGAGGGCCATGATCGCCATACCCGCGGTATCGTCGTTCTGGGGCTCGATGCCCCGGAAGAGGAACTGGCGGCAAGCTTTGCGGAGGCGGCACGCTTCCCGCTGGTCAAGGGGTTTGCCGTCGGCCGCTCGATCTTCGCCGATGCGGCGCGGGCCTGGCTCTCCGGCACAATCAGCGACGACGAGGCCGTTGCCGAAATGACGGAAAAATACCGCAGCTTCTGCCGCTATTGGGACGAGGCCCGGCTGGCGGCGACACAGCACGAAAAAGATGAGGCGTTTTGATGAAGACGATCCGCTTGACCGCCGCACAGGCACTGGTGCGCTATCTGATTGCCCAGAAGAACGAGGACGGCGATCCTGTCATTCCCGGCTGCTGGGCGATTTTCGGCCATGGCAATGTCGCGGCGCTCGGCGAGGCGCTCTACGGCGTGCGCGACGAATTGCCGACATGGCGAGGGCATAACGAGCAGACCATGGCGCATGCCGCGATCGCCTATGCCAAGGCGAAGAACCGCCGGCAGGCCATGGCGGTGACGACTTCCATCGGCCCCGGCGCGACCAATATGGTGACGGCCTGCGCGCTCGCCCATGTGAACCGTCTGCCGGTGCTGCTGATCCCCGGCGATGTCTTTGCCAGCCGCGCGCCTGACCCGGTGCTGCAGCAGGTCGAGGATTTCGATGACGCGACGGTTTCCGCCAATGACTGCTTCCGGCCCGTCAGCCGCTATTTCGATCGGATCACGCGCCCCGAACAGCTTCTGACGGCGCTGCCGCGCGCGCTCTCGACGCTGACCGATCCGGAGCGCTGCGGCCCTGTCACGCTCTCCTTCTGCCAGGATGTGCAGGCCGAGGCGTTCGACTGGCCGGAGAGCTTTTTTGCCGAGAAGATCTGGTATCAGCGTCGACCGGCGCCGGATGCGGATGCGCTTCTGCGGGCGGTCGCGGCCATCAAATCTGCCAAACGGCCGCTGATCGTCGCGGGCGGCGGCGTGCTCTATTCCGGGGCAACGGAGGCGCTGAAAGCCTTTGCCGAAAAGCACCGGATCCCCGTTGCCGAAACGCAGGCGGGCAAATCGTCGCTTCCCGCCAGCCATCCGCTGAACCTCGGTTCCATCGGCGTCACCGGCGCTTCCGCCGCCAATGCGGTTGCCGCCGACGCGGACCTCGTGATCGGTCTCGGCACGCGGTTCCAGGATTTCACCACCGGTTCCTGGTCGGTATTCAAGAACCCGTCGCGGCGGATTCTGGCGATCAATGTCACGGCCTTCGACAGCTACAAGCATGGTGCGCTGCCGCTTGTCGCGGATGCTCGGGTGGCGCTCGAAATGCTGAGCGGGAAACTTGGGCAGCATCAGGCGCCGGCCGTCGATCCCGCTCTGAAAGAGACGTGGATGGCTGCCGTTGCGGCAGCGACCGATGCGCCTTCCGGCAATGCGCTGCCGAGCGACGGGCATGTGATCGGCGCGGTGCAGCGCCAGAGCGGCGAGGATGCGATCGTGGTGTGCGCCTCCGGCGGGCTTCCGGGCGAACTGCACAAGCTGTGGCAGGCCGAACGCCCCAATGGCTACCACCTCGACTACGGCTATTCCTGCATGGGATACGAGATTGCCGGCGGCCTCGGCGTCAAGATGGCGCTGCCGGAGCGTGACGTTATCGTCATGCTCGGCGACGGCTCCTATCTGATGGCGAATTCCGAACTCGCCACATCGGTCATGCTCGGCCAGAAGATCATCGTCGTGGTGCTCGACAATCGCGGCTTCGGCTGCATCAACCGGCTGCAGCGGGCAACCGGCGGCGAAAGCTTCAACAATCTGATCGACACCGCGCGCCATGTCGTGCCGTCCGATATCGATTTCGCCGCCCATGCCGCTGCCCTTGGCGCGATCGCCGAGAAGGTCGATGGCATCGCGGCGCTGGAGGAGGCGCTGAAGCGCGCAAAATCCAGCGACCGCAGCCATGTGATCGTCATCGACACCGACCCGATGATCACCACGGAGGCCGGCGGAAACTGGTGGGACGTCGCCGTGCCCGAGGTCTCCGAACGCGCCGAGGTCAATACGGCGCGCAGGGCCTATCTGGAAGAGCGCGCGCGCCAGCGGTCCTTTGACTGAGTTCCTTCCTTTGCCTTTGAAAGGGTGAAACCATGATCCTCTACGGAACAAATCCGATCGCCTGGTCGAATGACGACGACCAGAGCCTCGGAGCCGACATCTCGCTTGAGACCTGCCTTTCCGAAGCCGCCGAAATCGGATTCGACGGCATCGAGAAGGGGCATAAATTCCCGACCGAGCCGGAGGCGCTTGCCGCCGTGCTGTCCGCCCACGGCCTCAAATTCGTCTCAGGATGGCATTCGCTGAACCTGCTCACGCATTCGGTCGAAGACGAGAAGGCTGCGATCCGTCCGCATCTCGACCTCCTGAAATCGCAGGGCTCAAAGGTCTGCATCGTCTGCGAGACGTCCAATGCCATTCACGGCAATGACGCGCTTGCGCTCTCTGAACGTCCGGTGCTGGACGATGCTGCCTGGGACGATTTTGCCGCAAAGCTCGATGCGATCGGGGCCTATTGCGCCGAGGACGGCATCGCGCTCGTCTATCACCACCACATGGGTACGATTGTCCAGAGCGAGGCGGAGATCGACCGGCTGATGGCGTTGACGGGCCCCGATGTGTATCTGCTGCTCGACACCGGCCACGCGACCTTCGGCGGCGGCGACCCTCAAGCGCTGGCGCGCCGCCATATGGACCGCGTGCGTCATATCCATGCCAAGAATGTGCGCGGCGCCGTGATGCGGCAGGTCCGCGACGAGGGGCTGAGCTTCCTGGAGGGCGTGCGGCGCGGCGTCTTTACCGTGCCCGGAGACGACGAAGGCATCGTCGATTTTGCTTCCGTGCTGAAGATCGCCGCGGAACACGGCTATTCCGGCTGGATCGTGATCGAGGCCGAACAGGATCCCGCCCTGCGCAATCCCTTCACATACCAGAGCATGGGGCTGAAGGCGCTGAAGGCGGCAGCCGCGGAAGCCGGACTGAAATAACGAGAACACGAGGAGTTGACGATATGAGCCGATTGCTGGTCAAGCCGAACGGAACCCATGGCAAGGTCCACGACATCACGCCCGAAAGCGCCGGCTGGGGTTATGTCGGCTTCGGCCTCTATCGCCTCGCCGCGGGCGAGAGCGTTTCGGAAAAGACGGGGGACCGCGAGGTCATTCTCGTTCTGGTCGAGGGCAGGGCGGCGATCTCCGGGGCCGGGCAGGACTTCGGCACGCTCGGCAAGCGCATGAACGTGTTCGAGCGTGAGAAGCCGGCCGCCGTCTATGTGCCGGACCATGCCGATTGGGCGGCGCGGGCTGAAACGGACTGCACGCTCGCCGTCTGCTCGGCCCCCGGCAAGGGCGGCCACAAGGCGCAGGTGATCGACAATATCGGCCTGGAAGAGCGCGGCAAGGGGTCCAACACCCGCTATATCCACCCGATCGCCATGGAAGACCGCGATATCGCCGACAGCCTGCTGGTGACGGAGGTTTTCACGCCGGCCGGCAACTGGTCTTCCTATCCGCCGCACCGGCACGACGAGGACAATTTTCCGGATATGACCTATCTGGAGGAGACCTATTACCACCGACTGAACCCGGCGCAGGGCTTCGGCTTCCAGCGGGTCTTCACCGATGACGGCGAACTGGACGAGACCATGGCCGTGCATGACGGCGAGGTGGTTCTGGTGCCGAAGGGCCATCACCCCTGCGGCGCGCCGCATGGCTACGAGATGTACTATCTGAATGTCATGGCCGGACCGATGCGCAAATGGCGCTTCAGAAACCATCCGGATCACGACTGGATCGCGAAGCAACAGGCGTAAGGGCCGCGGTTGATTGTCGCCGGTGATCACGGATAATGGATTGAAGTGAATCACCGCGCATAGGCTTTCCCGTGCATTCTATCCTTCTTCAACGCCTGCGGCTGGCAGCGCTGGTCGTCGGCGTGTTCCTGATCGGCGCGAACTCCTTCATTCTCGGGCCTATCCTCGGCGACGTGGCGCGGACGCTCGATGCGGAGCCGGTCGCGGTGACGCGGGCGATTTCGGCCTTCGGGGCGGCGGCCGCCTTTTCGGCCTTTTTTCTCTCCCGCCTGATCGACCGCCACGCCATGCGGGTGGTGCTGGCCGCCGCCGCGCTGGTGCTTGCGCTTGGCTTTGCCGGATCCGCCGCAAGCCCGGCCTGGCAGGCGCTGGCCTTCTTTCAGGCGTTGGCCGGCATTGCCACCGGCGTGTTGTTGCCTGCGGTTTATTCGCAGGCGGTAAGCGCGGCGCCCGAGGGCGCGGGCGCGCGCACCTTCGGCATCGTCCTGTCCGGATGGTCGCTGTCGCTGATTGTCGGCGTGCCGCTTTCGGCCATGCTGAGCGAGGTGCTGGACTGGCGGCTGGCCTATGGCGCGCTCGCTGCGCTTGCCCTTCTGGCGAGCGTCGTTTTCGCGCTGACGGCCGATGCCCGCCGCCCGCAATCCGCCGGCGCGGTCTTCAGCCGCCGCGCCGTGATCGGCGTTTCCGGCGTCATCAGCATGCTTTTGACCGGCCTCTTGTTCATGACCGTGTTCTACGGCACCTATGCGCTGCTCGGTCTGAGAATGCGCGAAACGCTCGGCATTGGCGCCGCGGCGGCAAGCCTCGCCGTCATGGCCTACGGGATCGGGTTCGCCGTCGGCGGCGCGGCGGCCCGCCACGTGGACCGGGCGGGTCCGGCAAGGCTGTTTCCGTTCCTGCTTTGCGGTTCGGCGCTTCTCTATCTGCTGCTCTATCCGGCCACCGAAGCCTATTGGTCATCGCTGGCGGCGACAT
>NZ_CFHTCS010000253.1:0-6499 GCF_984369615.1 Martelella sp.
CGAGTACGCAGGCGGTGCGGCAGCCTCAGCGCTGCGATTCGGTGCCGCTGCGCCGTTGCCCGTGACACCGCTGACGCCCTGGCGGCTGCAGCCCTCGCAAACCCGTAGTGCGGGGGTGCCGCCCGTGTCCCGCCGTATCAACATCGGAGCACCCTGGCCAAAGGCACTGAACGATGCCTACCGCGGCACAGCACTGCATCTGGCGCTGCGCACATACCTGACCCGGCCCGATCTGGCCCCGGCTTTGGCTCTCGCGACCGGGCTTGACGACGCCACTCTTGCGCTAGTGGCCGAGCGCGCCACGGCGCTGAAAGCCTGGCTTGCCGATCAGGGCTATACGGACCTGCGCGCCGAGATTCCGGTGCTTGGCCACACGCCCGAGGGTGCAGAGATCCCCGGTGCTCTCGACCTTCTCGCCATCGGCCCGGCAGGCGCGATGCTGATCGACCATAAATCCGGCGGCGGCGGTGACGGGTTTGGCCCCTATTGGCCACAGCTTTCCAGCTATGCCGGACTGTTGGCCGGACTATACCCGCAGCATCCGCTGCAGGGCGTGGCGGTGTTCTGGGTCGATCACGGTTGGCTGGAACTGGCAGATGAGGGCGCGTCAGCGGGAGCTTTCGCACAGGCCAGAGTTAACTGATGCCCTGGGGAATACTTGCGCCCGATACCGTGGTTTCGCAACGGCGCCAGCAGAACCTCGGGCTTGCGGCGGCGGTTCGTCATTTCAATGATCGGGCGGTCCCCGGAATCGGCGGCATGTGGTTTCCCATGCCCATCCTTTGGTCGGTTCTGGCGATCTCTATCGCCGAGGAACTTGGTGTGCCGGCACTGCCTGTCGGCAACGCGGTCGAAGCGCGCGTCATGCTTGAAGTCATCGCGGGCCCGCAGGATCGCCGTGTGCGAGGGGCGAGGAAGATGCAGGGCTTGAAGGATAGCAGTTTCCACAATCTCAGGCGTCGCGGAACTTATGTGGTTCAGCCGATCCGCATGGCGATGGTGCAGCCTCTGGTCGCACTCGGGTTCGTGCAGGGCAGCCGCTACGGCGCGTTCCGCATACATAGCGCTGGAAGAGAGCTGTTGGAGCTGAATGCGATGAAAGAACCGCGCCGTTTGCTTGGTGCCTGGGCGCATGGCAGGCAGCCACATGGCTTGAAGGAGGCCCTGACAGTGCTTTCCCCGGTTGGGGCTGTCCCGGAAGCGGTGCGTAAACTGATCCTTGCCCGATTGCTCGACGGAAATGATCCCGGCTCGACCCGGCGCCGGGCCCTGGCGCGCCTCGGCACTGGCCCCAGCTCCGCGCATTTGGACCAGGAAACCGCATTGGCGGGGCTGGCGCCGGATCATTGGTCGGATTTACGCGCAGGAGCGGCTTTTATGGATCTGCGCGATGCTGCGTTGTCGGTGTTGGACCAGTTGGAACAGCACTTGCTGAAGCTTCGCGACGATAATCAGCCTGTGCGCCTGTCAGAAGCGGAGGCAGCCGAAGTCGCCGCCGAGCCGCTGAAACAATTGCGCGATCTGGCCACGGCAAAAGGCGCGCTTGTCGATCAGGGCAATGAGGAGACTAGCCGCAGATTTATCGCGGAAATCCGAAATCTGTCCGATCAGCAGCTGATCCAGAGGCTGGCCGCGCGCGATTCTACCGTAATTTTTCAGTGCGAAGGCCGCATTGTTCTCGGGCCGGCTGCGGGCGAGTTGCGGGGCAGCTCGGAGACCCAGGACGAGAATCGGCCCCCTCAGGACGAGGCCTTCGCGCCGCAGCTTTTCCGGCTGCACAATCTTCATTGTCTGGTGACGGAGCTGTCCGGAAAGGTGAACCCGGGCAGCCGTGACGCGGGATAGGAGGCCGTCTGATGCAGAACACGACGCTCTACTCCCTCTTCATGCCGCCCGAAGATTGTTATGGCGACTTTGGCCTTATGTGCGGCTTCACCGCGACGCGGCAGGTCCTGGGGCAGATCCGCCGAACATTCACAGGCGAGATGGCGCGCCCGGTGCTGGCCGCCTTCATCCATCCAACCGTGAATGCGATCTCGGACGTTCCGGGACTTGCCTGGATGTGGATGCGCCTCGCGGGACGCGGCTACAACCTTCTCCATGCCAAGGCGGCGCTTCTGGGTTTTCGCAAGCGCGGCGGAGATGGCTATGTCATTCGCCTCGCTGTCAGCACGGGGAACTGGACACAGGATCCGCTTACTCGCAGCATCGACCTGTTCTGGTCGATCGATCTGGACTCTGCTGTGCCTGACGCACAGGACATTGCCGATATCCGCGCCGCGCATGAGATGTTTGGCTGGCTGCGCGAGCGGGCAGATTGCGCCCTGATCGAACGCAGTTTTGACGGGCACCGGCCAGACGCCTTGCTGGAGGCCGCGATCACAGCCTTGCCCACGTCATCCGCGCGTCCCCGCTTCATCGACAGCCGCAATCAGGCGCTGTTTCCTCAGGTGGTCGAGCGCCTGGGTACCAAGAAGAAGGCCGACCGTCTCATCCTCGGGTCTGGCTATTTCGAGAGCGACGGCGATGGTGCTGCTGGCCTGCCAGAGCGACTGCGCCGCGCATTGGTGCAGGAGAAATCCCTGACGAAAACAGCGGCTCTCGACCTGTTTCTCAACCCGTCCTCCTGTCAGGGGCTTGCTGCCCGGGCCGGTGCCTTGATTGACGCAGGCTGGAATTTGCGCCCTCCGCGCTCTGTCTTGCATGGAACTGATGGGTGCCTGCATGCAAAATTTGTGGTGCTGGCGTCAGGCGAGACCGAGGCCTCGGGACGGGCTTATCTTGGATCCGGCAATCTGAGCATGAACGGGTTTGAGCGTGCCGCAAGCGCCGGGGGAAACCTTGAGGCAGGTGTGATCGTCGATCTGCCGGGAGGACTGAAATGGCCGCGACGCAGGGACACGCGGAACGGTATCGCCGCTGTTTTGCCGATCCAGTTCACTGATGTGGTGACGCCCGAGGCCCTGCAGCAAGGGGAAGGCTTTGTGCGCCCCGATGAGCCAGAAACCCAGCCGCCAGTTGCGTGGCTTATATGGCAAGACGGGGTGCTCTCGGCCCCCGAAGACAAATCGGTGATGGTGATTGGTGTCGATGCGGCTCAGGCCCAGACACCTTGTCCATGGCCTGCACCGGCTCCAGCGATTGTGACACTCGCGGAGGGCGGCTGGCGGCTGCCTGTCATTTCTTCCGAAGCACTTGTTGTCGCTCGCCCCTCCGATATGTCGGTCGAAGATATCCTTGCCAGCCTTGGCTCATTTCCCGAGCCAGGTGATGCTGACAGCGAAGATGAGGGTGAGGAAGGCGAAGAGCCGCTCACCGACGCCTCAGATACCACCGAAGCTCCGCCAGCTGCCTATCCCATTCGCAGGATGATGGAACTTCTGGTGCGTCTTTGTGAGACACAGGCAAGGTTGGACCCGCGGGACTGGCAAAGGTGGTGTCGGGAGTTGCAACAGAACCTTTGCGCTATCGCGTCTCGCGAAAAAACGATGCTCGAGTTCTTCCGGAACGCCAGGGCAAATCCTCTGCCTGCTCTGGCAGATCCGCGTATGCGCCCGGAAGGGGTTTCGCCAGACCTATTGAGAGATGCGCTTTTGGCAGTGTCCGTCGCGTGGGAGCTCAGCGCTTACCCATCGCTCTGGGAACGGGAGGCCGCGTGATGGTGGACTGGAACGAGGTCGCGAACATTCTGGATCGTATCGCAGGGACGTCTGATGATGCCCTGCTAGATCATGGCCAGAAGGCGAGTGTCACAGAACTAGCGTGCCGTATCCGGGCGGGCCAACGCTCGGCCCTGCTGGCTGATGAGGTGGGTATGGGCAAGACCCGCATTGCGGCGGCGCTGATCGCAGCGGTGCGGGAGGCGGGCGGGCGCAGCGCCATTGTTCTGCCCGCGGGCCTTGGGACACAATGGCAACAGGAACTGAAACGGTTCAACGCCGACGACAAGACATTGCTGCCGCTGCGCAGCTATGATGGTTTCATCTCCGGTTTCTTGCACGATACCGATGCGGAGGGGAGCGCAAGACGGTTACACAGCCATAAGGAGTGGCTTTCGGATCGCCGCAAGCAGCGTGAGTTGCCGGAGAACGGCTGGGCCGCCGAAGAGATCATAATGATCTCTCATTCCTTCGCGAACATGCAGTTTCCCAATCGTGGAGAAGGCCCCGCTGGAGGCTGGCGCCGGGAACTCTTACCCAACGTCGCCCGCCTGATTGACGGTCGACGGCGCAACTTCATGCGCGAAAATTTCCATTCGGGTGAGGTGGGCTATGTATATGCCAGTCGCCGTGCGGCGCGGCACATTGCCCAAACGATTCTGGACCACGAACTGCCGCGCGATGCCATTAACGGCGATCAGAAATGGCTTTCGGCGGACGATTACAAGAACAGGATTCTGCCGCTGATCGGCTATGGTCTGGGTCAGTTTGATCTCATAGTCGTTGACGAAGCCCACAAGGCGCGCGGTGCAGATTCAAGCCTTTCGCGCATTCTCGGCCCGGTAAGCTGGGAAGCGGATGATCCTTTTCGTCTGGGCATGACCGCCACCCCGGTCGAGCTGGACTCCAGCCAGTGGATCGACACGCTGGAGCGGCTCAATGGTCGCGATGACGATCAGGATATTACTGCGCTCGCAGCGCTGACGGAATGGATCACCGGCTATGTGAATGTTGTTCGTCGGATTCAAACCGAAGAACTGGACGAGACGCTGACCGGGGAATTCGAGACCTCCGCCCGGCAGTTCTGCGCAGCATTGCGACCATACGTCCTGCGCCGGGACAAACGCAGTGACCCCGAATTCTGCGTCTTCAAAGACAGTCATGGTGATTATCGTGAGGTCACCGATATCCCGGTTTCACCGGAGGCAGAGGGTTTTACCCGTGACTGGTTGCGCCGCTTTTGTGCGGCTGAGGCGCTGTCGTTACTCCCTCAGGATGATCCGCGTGTGAAACGGGTCAGGCTCGCCGTTGCCCAGGGGTATGGGTTCGGCTTTGGAGAGGATGAGGAAGACAGCCCTTCTGGCATGACAGATGCAAACCTCGTTGGTCCGGCGGGGTTTTGGACGGAAGCTTTCACCGCTGAAAGCAACGACATCTATAGCCACCCTGCGATCCTGGCGGCTGTGAGACAAATCGAGGCCTATACACGGGCCGGCGAGAAAGTGCTCGTCTTCGGCAGGTTCCTGACGCCGATGAATGTGCTGACCAGACTGCTGGACGCGCGTGAGATGCTGCGTCGTTTGCGAGACGGACAGCACTGGCCTGCCAGTGGGATCGGGGAAAACAATATAGCAGCCGTCATTGCGGCGATGAGGGATCCTGATCTTGCGGTGGCGGGTGGGGTCGACGAAATCGATGTGATGTTGAAAACCCGCTATCAGGAGTGGGCGAGCGAGCGCCGGGCTGAACTCGCACGGCTTCATCGGGAGTTGGAAGACCTTGCGCTGGAGGGAGGAGCTGCTGCATTTCTGTCAGAGATTCTGCGCCATGAGGACGGCAAACAAGACCTTCAATTCGGGGCTTTGCTCGAGGCACTTGGTGGCAGGCGGGAAGTTGCGGGCGCTTCCTGGACGGGGCGGGAAATGCTCGGGCTGTTCGAAAAACTGCTCATGGAGCTTGCCGGGGATGATGAAGCAGAGAACAACGATACGCAGAAAGCCCGGCTGGATGCCTGGCTGAACGATTATTCCGGGCGCGAGGGCAACTTCGCTAGGATGATGTCAGGCGCAACCGCACCGCAAACGCGGCGTATGCTGCAATCTGCATTCAACCGGTCGTCCAGTTGGCCGATGGTGCTCCTCGCGCAATCCCGCGTCGGGCGTGAGGGCCTGAATCTGCATGAGGCCTGTCGCACAGTGATTCTACTGCACGCGGAGTGGAATCCCGGCATTGTCGAGCAGCAGATTGGGCGTGTGGATCGCAAGAACAGTCTTTGGCTTCGCGAATGGCGGAAATGGAGGGATCATGGTGATGGTCTCCCGCCCCGCATTCGGGTTCACCCTGTTGTCGTCAGTGGCACATACGACGATCACAACTGGCAGGTTCTCAAGGCGCGTTGGCTGGAACTGAGGGCGCAGTTGCATGGCGATGTCCTGCGTCCCGTTCCAGGTCGGTCAGAGGTGACAGATGACAAACGAACCTGCGCTGACCGCGTTCGGCGCGCAGTGCCGGATTTTTCGCCAGGAAAACGTGGCGGTTGAGTTGTAGTGTAACCGATACTCACGCTGCTGTTCGGAATAGGATGGAATGAAAGCTGCTATTTTTAGCAACCTTTCTCCTCGCGTTGGATTTGGCGTTGATAGGAAAATGGCTGTTAGTAGGTCGCAAGTAATGGTGGTTGCAGCCTCCCGCAACCATCTTTACCGGCGTCGATTGCAAGTTGTGATCGATGCCGGTCCCCGCAACCATCTTTACTTGCTCGGGCAACAAGTGAAGATTAGATCCAGCCCCCGCAACCACCGATACAAACACTCCCGAGGAAACCCCTCCGGGAGTGTTTG
>NZ_CFHTCS010000254.1:0-6482 GCF_984369615.1 Martelella sp.
ATTCAATAGGTTAGAGCGTCCTTTGTGCGTCCGAATGGACGCACGGCGCTCTAGAGCGGCTCCGCCTTTCGTGGAAACGCGAAACCGCTCTATCTATTTGTTTTGACGCATTTTCGCGGACGTCAGATGTTTCCATCTGACTGCGAAATGCTCTAATCGGCCCGGAACCGCATCATGCCGACGAGCCTGGCTTCCACGCCGTCCACCAACGGATCGGCAAGGATGCGCTTCGGATCGACCGGGCCCGGCAAAAGCAGGGTCGGCGGCACGATGGGGCGGAAGCCGAGCGGCCCGTAATAGGGCGCATCGCCGATCAGGATCACCACCTCGGAGCCAGCCCCTGCGGCGGCTTCGACGGCAATGCGCACCAGCTTGCGGCCGATGCCCCGGTTCTTGTGGGAGGGGCGGACGGCGAGCGGGCCGAGCATGTGACCGGCAGCCTTGCCGGCCCAGACCGGCGTCAGCCGCACCGAGGCAATCACTGCGTCCCCATCCAGGCAGACAAAGGACAGGGTGCGATCATGCGGGCCCTGCTCGCGGATACGGCTTGCCGTGCGCGCGAAGCGCCCGGGCCCGAAAGCCTCGTCGTTGATCTCTTCGATCGCGTTGTCGTGGGAAACCTCTTCGGGGAGGTAGCACAGTTCGCTTGTCATGGTTTTGTGAGCCTGTCGGAATTACGCAAATGAAAGCCGCCGGAGAGGTTCTCCGGTTTTCGATCTTCAATCAGCGTCGTCGCAGGATCCGCATGACAAATTCCAGTTTCAGGGCAGAACGCCACTAGCAGGAAAAAACGGCCCCGTCCAGCCGATGGACCTCAAGAGCGCGATTTCCGTTGAACCATGACACAGTGTCAAACGTTTCGGGGCTGGCAATGCTTCAGCCGAAACGTATGTAAGGGTCGAGAGAGGAATGAAAGGAGCATCCCATGGGCATGCTGGAAGACGGCGTCTGGAAGGACGTCTGGTACGACACCAAGAAATCCAAGGGCCATTTCAAGCGTGAAAGCTCGCAGTTCAGGAACTGGATCACGGCCGATGGCAGCGCCGGGCCGGAGGGAGAAGGCGGTTTTGAGGCCGAAAAGGACCGCTACCACCTCTATGTCGCGCTCGCCTGCCCGTGGGCGCACCGAACCCTGATCTTCCGCAAGCTCAAGGGCCTGGAGGATTTTATCGACGTTTCGATCGTCGACCCGCTGATGCTGGAAAACGGATGGGAATTCAAGAACCGCGACGGCGGCACCAACGACCCGATCAATGGCGCCGACTATCTCTGGCAGGTCTACACCAAGGCCGACCCGCACTATACCGGCCGCGTAACGGTTCCGGTGGTCTGGGACAAGAAGCGCGGGACGATTGTCTCGAACGAGTCCGCCGAAATCATCCGGATGTTCAATTCGGCCTTCGACAAGCTCACCGGAAACAACCTCGATTTCTACCCGGAAGAACTCCGCGGCGAGATCGATGACATCAATGCAACCGTTTATGATACGGTCAACAACGGCGTCTACAAATCCGGTTTCGCCACCACGCAGGAAGCCTATGGCGAGCATGTGACCAAGCTGTTCGAAACGCTCGACATGCTGGAGGAACGGCTCGGCGAAAACCGCTACCTCGCGGGCGACACGCTGACGGAGGCGGACTGGCGGCTGTTCACGACGCTGGTGCGTTTCGACCCGGTCTATGTCGGGCACTTCAAGTGCAATCTTAGGCGGATCGCGGACTATCCGAACCTTCAGGGCTATCTGCGCGAACTCTACCAGATGCCGGGCATCGCCGAGACGGTCAATTTCGACCACATCAAGCGCCACTACTACGGCTCGCACAAGAACATCAATCCAACGGGTATCGTGCCTGAGGGACCGATCCTCGATCTCGACGCGCCGCACGGTCGATAAGCAGAACGAAGCGCGGATCGGCTATCCCGTGCCGCTTCGCTCCATCAGCCAGTTGCGGGTCGCCTCGTAAAGCTCGGGGCCGAGCCCCTCGACGACTTCAGGCGCGAGGTCGGCAAGGCTTGTTTCGGCAAGCGAGGCCCGCCAGGCCCTGTCTGCGCGCAGCATGACCTTTGCCACGGGGCACATGTCCTTCGGGCAATAGCCTTCCGGCAGGCACGGGTTGTTGGCGCGAATATCGCGGCACAGAAACAAGGGCGCCTTGCCTTCGACCGCTTCGACAATGTCAAGAAAAGAGATGTCCTCAGGCCTGGCCGCGAGCCTGTAGCCGCCGCCAGGCCCAAGCGAGCTTTCCACGAGCCCGGCCTGGGAGAGCGCCTGCAATGCCTTCGAAAGATATTCCTTCGGAATGCCGTGGAAGGTCGCAAGCACCTTGGTGGGCAAATAGCGTCCGCGCGGGAGACCGGCTAGCACGGCCGCCGCGTGAAGGACCCATTCGACCTGATTTCTAAGCTGCATCCGCTTCCAAGCCGGCCTTATCCAGACCGTAAACCCTGTCCAGCGAGCCAGGACGGCTCTGATAGGCAATCGCCAACCTGTTCCATCCATTAATCGACACGATCACATAGGTCAATTCGGCGATCTCCCGGTCGCTGAAATAGGGCGCTAGCGCCTCGCGCGCCGAGACGGCCCTGTGGTTGTCTATCGCGCCGGTGAGCGCCTCGGCATAGGCGAGTGCCGCCTTTTCCGTGTCGGAGAACAGCGGCGATTCGGCAAAGACGGCGACATGGTAGAGACGCAACTCCCTTTCGCCGGCAATCTTGGCTTCCTTGTGATGCATGTCGAGGCAGAAGGCACAGCCATTGATCTGCGACACGCGGATATCGACGAGATGTTTCAGCCTTGCATCAAGGCTGTTCGTCCCAAGTGTTTTGGAGAAAGCGATATAGGCCTCGGCAAGAGCAGGCGTGAACCGGGCATAGGGCGGTGTAGTCATGATCTGAGTCCTTTCATCAGATTAAGGATATTTTTTATCCTTGAGGATATTTAATATCCTTAATTTGAGCGAAGTCAAGATCGCCGTGCACGGAGGCTGTTCGTGCCGGAGACTGCTTGCGGCCTGGGGCGGGCCCGTCTATGACATCTTCATGTTCAAGCTCGCTCATATTTCAGATGTCCACCTCGGACCGCTGCCGCAGCTTTCGCCGCGAGAGCTGGTCTCCAAACGCATCACCGGTTTCTTGAACTGGCACCGCAACCGGCGCAAACATCTCGGCAAAAACACGCTGGAGAACCTGCTTCTGGCGATCGCCGACGAGGCGCCGGATCACCTTGCAATCACCGGCGATCTCGTCAATCTTGCCACCACCAAGGAGATCGAGAACGCCGCCGAATG
Organism: Martelella sp.; assembly: GCF_984369615.1. Taxonomy (NCBI): domain Bacteria; kingdom Pseudomonadati; phylum Pseudomonadota; class Alphaproteobacteria; order Hyphomicrobiales; family Aurantimonadaceae; genus Martelella; species Martelella sp. Next base: position 3,288 of record NZ_CFHTCS010000254.1, read on the forward strand.
GCTGAAGAGCGTCGGTCCGGCAAAGGACGTCTCGCTGGTGCCCGGCAACCACGACGCCTATGTGGGCGGGGCCTATGCCAAGGTTGCCAGGGCCTGGCGCGACAATATGCAGGGCGATGAACACCGTCCGCTCAGCAGCACCTCGGATGCCCTCACCTTTCCTTATCTGCGCCGGCGCGGGCCCGTGGCGATTATCGGCTGTTCTTCGGCCATCGCCTCGCCACCGTTCATGGCGATCGGCAACTTCGAGAAGAAGCAGGCGCGCGCGACGGCCGAGTTGCTCAGGAAGGCCGGCGAGGAAGGCCTGTTCAGGATCGTGATGATCCACCACCCGCCGGTGCGCGGGGCGGCCGCACGTCACAAACGGCTGATCGGCATCAGGCGGTTCCGCGCCGCAGTCTCGACCGGAGGGTGCGAACTGGTGCTGCACGGGCACACCCATCTCAACACCGTCAATTTCATCGAAACGCCGCATGGCAAGACGCCGGTCATCGGCATTGCCGCGGCCGGACAGGGAACCGATGGCAAGAAGCCACCGTCTGCCTTCAACCTGATCACGGTCAGGGGGAAGCCCGGCAGGTGGGAAATGCACTGCCAGCGCCATGCGCTCGATGCTGCAAGCGGCCTCATAGAGCCGGAAAGCGCATTTGCCTATTCCTACGCTGAAGCCGCTGCGGAATAGGCGTCGATCAGTCCGTTGATGCTCAGAGACAGCGCTGTCGCAACCTTCGCGCATTCGCCGCCGCCAAGGCCGTTCCAGCCCATGGCGTTCTTTACCGCGTCCGGACAGATCCGGAAATACATCGATTGCCCCATGATCGCGAAGCTGAGCACCTTGGTCTCTTCGGCATCAGGATCTCTCCCGCTCGCGCGGCCGAGCAACTGCCCGATATGTCTGTGCAATGGCGCTGTGACCTGCGCGTAAAGCAGGTCGAAGGCTTCGCTGCGCTGGGTGATATAGCGCATCATGAAGGCGGAGATCGCCTCGGCGTCACTTCGCCCCGTGATCGGCGTCACCATGCGAAGCGCGATCTCCAGGAGTTCCTCGCGGGCGGCCTCGGCCGCGACGTCATCAGGCACCGGCTGAAGGACATCGCTTCCGAGCCGCTCCGAAATCGCGTCGATCACATAATGCGCGCAGGCGATCAGAAGCCCGGGCTTGCCGCCGAAATGATAGGCGATGCTGCCAATATTGGCCCCGGATCGTTCCGCGATCTTGCGTGTGGAGACGGCGTTGTAACCAAATTCCGCGAACAGGCGCAAAGCGGTCGAAATGATCGCCTGACGCGTGGCCGCTGCTCCCTGCAGATTATCACTCATGACGTGTTAAGTTTGCCCTCGGTTGGGCGGCGAGCCGCCCGGTTCTCGTTCTTCTTCAACGTCATTGTTCACTTGATTGATCCATACCGCAAGGCCCCTTTCCGCTTGAGCCACATTTCTGCCGTAATTTTTCCTCAGCGAAACCGGAATGCGGAGCAATCATAGTCAAACGCAAATAAGTCGGTTCCGCGTCGGTTCGACAAAGTGAACGCAGCCCCTTGTTTCCGGCCTTTACAAGGGGCAATATCGCGCGCGAACTTCGCGCTACGGGGCATCAGGTCCGGTTCCGGTCGCCATTCATATTTTCAAGGAAACGATGGACATCTCCGTCAAAACCAACAAATCAGCCGATGTCAGCGGTCGGAAGCGCGCGAAACGCTGGTTGCCAGCCCTTGCCTGTTGCGGCTTTCTCGGCATTGGCATCGCCATCGGCGCGATCCTGTCGCGGGATACCTCGAGCGCGACGGAAACGGTTGACCTGTCTCTGGAACAATCGAACGACTGGATCGACGATGTCTGCGCCAATTTCCGCATCTTCGGCAGAAAATATCAGCCGATAACGGATATCGGGCCTCAGGATACCGCAGCCGTTGCCGACCTCGTGCAGCGCACGACCGGCCTCGACGTGAGCGTTCCAAGCTTCGAGGAGGGCGCGCGGATCTTTGAAGGCGCACGCATCGTCGCCGTCGACCGCACGCCGGGCGTTGAACTCTTCTATCGCAACAATGCGGGCGACCTGCTTTCGGTCTTCATCCTCGCGCGCCCGGCGACGCTCGACAACGAGATCACCGATGTCCAGGAGACCATCCGCGACAATCTCACCGTCGCCTGGTGGCAGGGAGAACGCGCGCTCGTCGCCATCGTCGGCCCGTCATCAGACACCGATATGCCGGCGCTCGCACAATCGGCCTATCTGAAACTGTAAGATTGCAATTGAGGGAACGGACGGCGCCAGCCCTGCCGGCGCCGTCATGATGTGTCTACGCGCCCTTGGCGAGGATCTGGTTCGCCGCCGAGACGATCGCCTCCAACGATGCCGCCACGATATTGGTGTTGATCCCGGCGCCGAACATGCGGCCGCCGTCATATTTCACCTCGACATAGGCAATCGCCTTTGCGTCCGAGCCGTGGTGGAGCGAGTGTTCTGAATAGTCTTCTACCGACAGGTTGATGCCGAGATAGGCAGACAGCGCATTGACGAAGCCATCGACCGGGCCATTGCCCTTTGCGTCGATCCGCTTCTTCTCGCCATCGTCCGAGATTTCAGCCGTCACGACGCGCACGCCCTTTTCCGCACCCTGCGGATAGGTGTGGTGATCGATGAACTTGATGCGGCCTTCCGGCTGATCGACATAATGCTCCATGAACACGTCATAGATGCGCTTCGACGGCAGTTCGCGGCCCTCTTCGTCGGTGATCTTCTGGATCAGTTCGCGGAAGGCCACCTGCAGGCCGCGCGGCATGTTGATGCCGTAGTCGCTCTGCATGATATAGGCGATGCCGCCCTTGCCCGACTGGGAATTGATGCGGATGATCGCCTCATAGGTGCGGCCCACGTCCTGCGGGTCGATCGGCAGGTAGGGCACTTCCCAGACCGGCTTGTTGGCGACCCGGATCGCCTTCATCCCCTTGTTGATCGCATCCTGATGCGAGCCGGAGAAGGCCGTGTAGACCAACTCGCCGACATAGGGGTGGCGTTCCGGGATCGTCATCTGGTTCGAATATTCGTAGACGTCCTTGATGCGCTCGATCTCGGAACAATCCAGTTCCGGATCAACCCCTTGCGTGAACATGTTGAGCGCCATGGTGACGATATCGACATTGCCGGTGCGCTCGCCATTGCCGAACAGCGTGCCCTCGACGCGGTCGGCGCCG
>NZ_CFHTCS010000255.1:0-6419 GCF_984369615.1 Martelella sp.
TCTCTTTTCTGCGGCGCCGTGTTGGCGGGGGGGGGACCGCGCGCCAGGGTTTATTGTAAGCGAAAGCGCACAGTTGGAATGCCCGGAAAGCGCTGACTTTCGTTGCTGATACGGCCTGGCTTGACCGATATCAATGTCGGGTCGCCTTGATTATGTTTATATTATCGGTTTGGAATTGTAATTCGTCAGTTGTACTTGAAAAATAAGTAAAAATGTCAATTAATTGTGGACTTTATACGCCTTTGGTACCATATAGAGGTCGTCAAAACGAAGAGCGTTGACCGTTGGCGTCAACAATCGACGCGATCTTTCGCAGGTTCATGCCCAAGACCAGCGCCAGGCGCCAAAGTCAGCCATCGTGAGCGACGGTGAAGTCGCTAGAATTGGTGGAATGAAATGTCCCGCAACTGCCTGCCCAAGAATGGCCGTTTTGGTCGGAGAGATTCTGACCGACATTTTGCCGGATAATTCGTTCGCCGAACCCAGCGCCTTTTGCCGGACATCCTCCTCGGCGCGGGCGCTGGAACCCCAGCAATGTTCCTCTTATTATGGTGAGGGCTGAAACCATGGATATGTATGCCAAACACACGAACGTTCACGCCGACCCGTGGAGCGGGTTCAGCGACGGTGCATGGCGCGCCGCGATCGACGTTCGCAACTTCATTCAGGAAAACTACACGCCTTATGAAGGCGATGCGTCCTTCCTCGCGCCGGCCACCGAGCGCACCAAGCAGCTCTGGGATGAGCTGAGCGACCTCTTGAAGCAGGAACGCGCCAAGGGCGGCGTCCTCGACGTTTCGGCAGACAAGCCCTCGACGATCACCGCGCATGATGCCGGCTACATCAACAAGGACCTCGAAATCATCGTCGGCCTGCAGACGGATGCGCCGCTGAAGCGCGCGATCATGCCGAATGGCGGCCTGCGCATGGTCGAGGGCAGCCTCGAGACCTATGGCTACAAGGCGGACGAAACCGTTCACGATGTCTGGACCAAGTATCGAAAGAGCCATAACCAGGGCGTATTCGACGTCTACAGCCCCGACATTCTCGCCTGCCGCAAGTCGGGCGTGATCACCGGTCTGCCGGATGCCTATGGCCGTGGCCGCATCATCGGCGACTATCGCCGCGTTGCCCTTTATGGCACGGATTTCCTGCGCGCTCAAAAGCAGAAGGAATTCCACGAACTCGACGATGCCGTCTTCAATGACAACAATATGCGTCTGCGCGAGGAACTCTCGGAACAGTTCCGCGCGCTCGACGAGCTGCGTGAAATGGCGGCCAAATATGGCGTCGACATTTCGAAGCCCGCCCGCAATGCCCGCGAAGCCGTCCAGGCCGTCTATTTCGGCTATCTGGCCGCCGTGAAGGAACAGAACGGCGCCGCCATGTCGATCGGTCGCATCTCGACCTTCCTCGACATCTATATCGAGCGCGATATCGAAGCCGGTTACATCTCGGAAGACGATGCCCAGGAAATGATCGACGACATGATCATGAAGCTGCGCATCGTCCGCTTCCTGCGCACGCCGGAATATGACGAGCTGTTCTCGGGCGACCCCGTATGGGTCACCGAAGCCATCGGCGGCATGGGCGAAGACGGCCGGACGCTGGTTTCGAAGAACAGCTTCCGTTTCCTCAACACGCTGTTCAACCTGGGTCCCGCGCCGGAGCCGAACCTCACGGTTCTGTGGAGCCCGAGCCTGCCGGAAGGCTTCAAGCACTTCTGCGCCAAGGTTTCGGCCGACACCTGCGCCATCCAGTACGAGAACGACGAGTTGATGCGTCCGAAATGGGGCGACGACTACGGCATTGCCTGCTGCGTCTCGTCGATGCGGATCGGCAAGCAGATGCAGTTCTTCGGAGCCCGCGCCAACCTCGCCAAGGCTCTGCTGTATGCGATCAACGGCGGCGTTGACGAAATGAAGCTGAAGGGCAAGAAGGTTGCCGAGGGGCTGGAACCGATCACCGGCGACGTTCTGGAATATGACGAGGTCGTCGAAAAGTTCGACAAGGCCATGGACTGGCTTGCCAAGACCTACGTCAAGGCTCTGAACGCGATCCACTACATGCACGACAAATATGCGTATGAACGCGTCGAAATGGCGCTGCATGACCGTGATATTCTGCGCACCATGGCTTGCGGCATCGCCGGTCTGTCGATTGCGGCCGATGCGCTGTCGGCGATCAAATATGCCAAGGTCGAGGTCATTCGCGACGAAACCGGACTTGCCGTCGACTACAAGATCACCGGCGATTTCCCGGCCTTCGGCAACAATGACGACCGTGTCGACGACATCGCGGTCTGGCTGACCGAGACCTTCATGAACAAGATCAAGGCACAGCCCTACTTCTACCGTGACTCGATGCCGACGCAGTCGATCCTGACAATCACCTCGAACGTCGTCTACGGCAAGAAGACCGGCAACACGCCGGACGGACGCCGTGCGGGCGAACCCTTCGCGCCGGGCGCCAACCCGATGAACGGTCGCGACAAGAAGGGCTTTGTGGCCGCAGGCGCCTCGCTTGCCAAGCTGCCCTATGACGCCGCCCTCGACGGGATCAGCTGGACCGCCTCGGCAACGCCGGGCAGCCTCGGCCATACCGACGAGGATCGCATCAGGAACCTGTCGAATTGCCTCGACGGTTACACGGCGGCCGGCGGTTTCCACGTCAACGTCAATCTCCTCAACAAGGAGACCCTGGTTGACGCCATGGATCATCCGGAGAAGTATCCGCAGCTGACGATCCGTGTTTCGGGTTATGCGGTGAACTTCATCAAGCTGACGAAGGAACAGCAGCTTGACGTCATCAACCGGACTTTCCACACCTCGATGTAAACGAGAAGAAGAATGCACAAGCGCGTTTCCGCACCAACGAAGCCCACCGGTGTCCATATCGACATCGACCACGGATTTCTCCACTCGGTCGAAACCGGCGGGGCGGTCGACGGTCCGGGAATGCGCTTCGTGTTCTTCATGGCCGGTTGCCAGTTCCGGTGCCTTTATTGCCACAACCCGGATACCTGGAAGCTCCACAACGGTCGCAGGGTCGATGTGGACGACATGCTCAGGGAGGTCCGCCCCTATGCGGGCTTCCTGAAATTCGCCGGCGGCGTCACCTTTTCCGGCGGCGAACCCATGATGCAGGCCGGTTTCATCGGCAATGTCATGGGACATATCAAGAAGGAAATGGGCCTGCATATCGCGCTCGATACGCAGGGCTATCTCCACACCGGCGTCGAAGACGAGTGGTTCGACAATGTCGACCTCGTGATGCTCGATATCAAGCATATCGACCCGGAGAAGTACCATGCGATCACCGCGCAGCATCTGCAGCCGACGCTCGATTTCGCCGAGCGGTTGAAGCGACTGAAGCAGAGAATGTGGATGCGCTATGTGCTGGTGCCGGGGCTGACGGACGATGCCGACGACGTCAACAGGATGGCGGACTACGTCGCTTCGCTCGGCGATATCGTCGAACGCGTCGAGGTTCTGCCGTTCCACCAGATGGGCATTGCCAAATGGGATGCCATGGGCAAGGAATACACGCTGCGCGACACGCCGACGCCGACGACGGACGAGACCGAGGCCGCGCGTGACATCTTCCGGGCGCGCGGTCTGTACACCGTCTGAACGGGCGCGATGAGCCGCCCCTGATCTTCAGAACCCGGCAAAAAGGCCTTCGGGTTGGCGCTCTAACCTATTGAAAGCACGATGCGCTAGAGCGGTTCCGCCTTTCATGGAAACGCGCAACCGCTCTATCTATTTGTTTTGACGCATTTTCGCGGACGTCAGATGTTTCCATCTGACTGCGAAATGCTCTAGGCCCGCCGCTCCGGCGGGCTCGGTTTGTCGGGCTTCGGTCCGCCGTCAGGCCGGCTTGACGAGGATGTGCTTCTTCTTGCCCAGCGAAAGCTTGATGACGCCATCATCCGTGACCGCGTCGGAGCCGACGGCCATGCGTTCGTCGGAAACGCCCTTGTCGTTGAGCTTCACCGCGCCGCCCTTGATGTGGCGACGGGCCTCGCCGTTGGAGCCGGCAAGACCCGCCTGCACCAGAAGCGTGAGAATGCCGATCCCGGCATCGATCTCCGCCTTGCCGACTTCGACGGTCGGGAGGTTTTCGGCGAGCGCGCCTTCCTCGAAGGTCTTGCGCGCCGTCTCCGCCGCCTCTTCGGCGGCGGCCCGGCCGTGCAGCATGGCGGTCACCTCGGTGGCGAGGATCTTCTTAACCTCGTTGATCTCCGATCCGCCGAGCGCCGAAAGCCGCGCGACCTCGTCCATCGGCAGCGTCGTGTAGAGCTTCAGGAAGCGGCCGACATCGGCATCTTCGGTATTGCGCCAGAACTGCCAGAAATCGTAAGCCGACAGCATGTCCGGGTTGAGCCAGACGGCGCCATTTGCCGATTTGCCCATCTTGGCGCCGGAAGCGGTGGTCAGGAGCGGCGCGGTGAGGGCGTAAAGCTGCGGCGCGTCCATGCGGTGGCCGAGATCGATGCCGTTGACGATATTGCCCCACTGGTCCGATCCGCCCATCTGCAGGCGGCAGCCATAATTCCGGTAGAGTTCGACGAAATCATAGGCCTGCAGGATCATGTAGTTGAATTCGAGGAAGGACAGCGACTGCTCGCGGTCGAGCCGCGTCTTCACGCTCTCGAAGGAGAGCATGCGGTTGACGGAGAAATGCCGGCCGACATCGCGCAGGAATTCGAGATAGTTGATGTCGCGCAGCCAGTCGGCATTGTTGATCATCAGCGCCGGCGCTTCGTCGCGGTCATAATCGATATAATTGGCGAAAACCCGCTGGATGGAGGCGATATTGTCCTCGATCATGTCGACCGTCATCAGCTTGCGCGCCTCGTCCTTGAAGGACGGGTCGCCGACCATGCCCGTGCCGCCGCCCATCAGCGAGATCGGCCGGTGGCCGGTCTTCTGGAACCAGTGCAGCATCATGATCTGGATCAGAGAGCCGGCATGGAGCGAGGGCGCCGTCGGGTCGAAGCCGATATAGGCCGTCACCTGCTCCTTGGCCAGAAGGTCATCAAGGCCGGTCTCATCGGAAATCTGATGAATGTAACCGCGCTCGGACAGCGTGTGCAGGAATTCGGATTTGAACTTCGACATGGATCTATCTTTGATTGCTGAATTGCGGACGCGCGCGCTTTAGCACGGTTTTTTGCCCGTGTGCAGGTGTTTTGAAACGGGACCCGAAGGCTGGGACGACAAAAGGCCTGTTGCTGGCTTCCGAAGCTGCGCGTCCGCCCTGGGCCGGGATACGAACGGTAAGGTTAGCCGGCTGGCGTTCCCTGGTGAAAACGCAACCGCCAGTTTCCCTCGATTTCCTGCCAGAGCGAACTGCGGTTTACGTGGCGAACGGCCCGGCCATCGGGTAGCCGATGAAAGGAGCGATAGGTCAGCAACGCCGCATCTTCCGAAATCACGAAAAGCATATAGCCGTCACTTTCCACCGCGTATTCGCGTTCGCCCTCGGCCTGAAGCATGGCGAGTATTGCTGGCTTGTCCAAACACTTGCCCGAACTGCCGAACTCCATAAAGTCATCCGCAAGCAGCGCTGCGGCTTTCGCTGCGTCGCGTCTGATCTCAGGCTGGTGGAGCAGAGCCTCCAATGCTTTGAGGTGTTCGATATCTGTCAAATTGCACCCGTTTTATAAGCAAGCGGCAGCAAGATCACTTTAACGATCGGGTAAATCGCGTAGACGATCGAAAAGTAGCCAACCAGAACGAAGCCGATAACGTTCAATGTTATAGTGGCGATTGCGAGCTCGATGTGTTTTCGCATCAAAACGTAGTTAAGCCCCTGCAACAAGACCATCAGCAGCACGCCGACATAGATAGAATTCCCGACCGTTACGACTTCCGAGAGGCGAATGAGGTAGGTAAGGAGCGCGTTAATGACGAGCCAGCCTGCGATTGGCTTGTATTTCTGAAATTGGTTCATTGCCCCGCCGCATACTGTTTCCTCGAACACTTTGTAGCTTGGGGCTTTCAAAAATTAAAATGACAATTCCCGACAGTTGAGATTCTGCCGGGAATTCAATTCAAAGTAACTTACCTGATCCGCTTCGGCGCGGGTTCCGGCACCAGTTCGCCCTCCAGACGACGGTCGAGATAGTCTTCGCATTCGGCGAGCAGGTCCTCGTTCTTGCCGGAGAAGAAGTGGTTCGCGCCGGCAACGGTCTTCTGGGTGATCAGGATGCCCTTCTGGGTCTTCAGCTTTTCCACCAGGCCGTTGACGTCGCGCGGCGGAGCCACTTTGTCGGCATCGCCGTGGATGATCAGGCCGGAGGAGGGGCAGGGGGCGAGGAAGGAGAAGTCGTAGATGTTCGGCTGCGGAGCGATTGACATGAAGCCCTCGATTTCAGGCCGGCGCATCAGAAGCTGCATGCCGATCCACGAGCC
>NZ_CFHTCS010000256.1:0-6376 GCF_984369615.1 Martelella sp.
TCTTCTGCAGTTTTAAAAGTCTGAATCTCATCGGTCGCCGCGTTGCCGGTCATCAGTTCGTAGCCGGCCTTCTTCTCCGCACGGCACGAGAGCTGGTGCCAAAGCTCCATCCAGCGGCCATAAATCTTATCGATACGCTGACCGCCGATCTCGACCTCCGCGCCACCGGAACTGTCGACCTGAACATCCTGCGCATCGCCCTGGAAGATCGCCGTCGCGCCCGCAGTCCAGGGGCTCAGGTTCTCGCCATTCTGATCCGACCAGTTGGTGCCTGAATCGGCTGTCCAGGTCCCCACTCCGCCGAAATCGGCGGCGCTGTCCTGAACCGGGTGCCAATAGGCGGTTACGCCTTCCTCGGCCGTCAGGTAGACGCCATGATTGAAGTCGACGATCTTGAAATTCCCCGAAGAGGGAACAAGCTTTGTCGGATCGCTGCCAGCGGGCTTCGACGTGTAGGAAATCAGGAGGTATTCGCCCTTCTGGATGTCCTCTGCCACTCCGGTGGTGGAATGTACGTCGACAATGCCGCTTACCACATCAAGCGATCCGGTAATAAACAGCGGTATAGTGGTGTTGGGCGCGTTGGGGTTGAGGGTAACATCGAGGGTCGAGCCGGCCTGCAAGGTCAAGCTGTCGCCAACCGTAAAGGGCCCGGTCTGAACCGTACCTTTCAGCGTGCCGCCCTGTTGCACCGTCACAGCGCCGGCCAACGCGCCGGTACCGGTCAGCGTGCCGCCATCCATAACGGTTGTGTTGCCCGAAAACCTGACACTCGAGCTGTCGACCTCGGCCGTTCCTGCGATGATGTTGAAAGCGCCCGGCGTTGCCGAACTTCCCCCGGCACTGGAGATCACATTTGCCATTGTGAAGGTGACCGTGCCCACGGCATCCACGGCAAGAACAGCGCCGTTGGCGATGCTGATCTGCCCGGCAACGGCGCCATTGTCACCGAAGATGAGCGTGCCTTCCTGGATCGCCGTCCCGCCGTCATAGGTGTTCCGGGCGGTAAATTTCAGATCGCCCGCGCCTGTCTTGATCAGGCCCGCAGTCCCGCCCAGCGGCACCGCGAGGGTCGCCGAACCGGCAGCCTGATCCACGTTGACGGTCACGGCGGCGCCGACGAGCTCCAACGTGTCCTGAGGCGTCGCTCCGGTCAGGACATAGGGCCCTGCCTGGAAATTGAGCCCCGCAACCTGGATCTGTCCATCCGTGCGGCTGTCGATCGTGACATTGCCGCCTCTTCCTTTGAAAATCGCCGTTACGCCGCTGTTGTCCCAGCCGCCGAAATTCACGGCCGACGCATTGTCCGGAACATTGGTCCAGTCGGTCCCGCCGCTTGCCGTCCAGTTGCCGTCTCCGCCGTAGCTGGCCCCCGACCCGCTCATGGTCGGGTTCCAATAGTCGCCGAGGCTGGCCGTGCCGGAGGTCACGTGCAGAAAGACGCCCTGCATGTTGTTGTCGTTGACATAAGTGATCTCGTAGGTCGACTTGCTGCCCGGCGCAAGCGTCAGGATGTTATGAGGGCCGCCATAGGGCGTGAGTGGATCTATCAGGAGGTAGTAGCCCTGCCCGAGCGTTTGGCCGCCGACGGTGTTCACGTCCACCTCGACCGTACCGCTTGAGGGCAGTGAAAGAGAGGCGGAGGCAAAAAGCGGTGTGTTTGCGCCTGCCGCCCTGGGGTCGAGATAGACGCGGAGTATCGAATCCGTATCCATGGCAAGAGGGCTCGCAATTCTGAGCGAGTATGGGTTCTGGCTGCTCAGATTCTGCTCGTTTTCAAGCACGCCTTGACCCATGACGGTCACCTGACCGACAATGTTCCCTGCACCGGCGAGCGTGCCGCCGGATTGCACCGTGACAGGACCGCCCAAAACCGTCGGCTCACCGAAGACCCCGCCCCCATACTCAAGGACAAGCACGCCGCCCGAAATCGTAATGGTCTCGGTAAACTGTGACGCGCTGACATCCTTGAACACCGTTGTGCCCGAGATGTGAGTGATAGCGCCCTGGGTGCCAACCAGTCTGAAGTTGTCCATATAGAGTGGCGTAACCCGCTCGGCTACGTGGTTGAAGACCATGGCCGACTGGGTGGAATTGAAGGAGATGCTGCCTTGTCCGGTGCCAACGATGATCTCGCCCGTCATAGCGGCGACATCCGTCGCGGCGGCGCCGAAATTGAGGACCGCGACTTCGCTGGCACTGAGGGGCTGGAGGGCGGCGAGCGATATGCTCTCATCAATCTTCAGCCGCCCCCCCATCGTCAGCGTGACTGCGCCATCCGGCTGGCCGCTACCGCCCTTGCCCTCGCCGATCAAAAGCGTCTCGCCGGCAAGCTCGCCGGTTACGGCAAGCGTGGCGCCGCCGAAGACGGAGAGGTCGCCGCCGAACGAGCCGCCCTCACCGGAGAAGGTGAGGCTGCCGGCGCCGGAAACGTTGAAATCGCCCGCACCGACAAGCGCATTATTCATCGCCGTCGTCCCCGTAACTTCGACCAGAAGCGCCGTGGTATCGGCGGTTGTCACGTTGATCAGGCCCTGAAGCGAACCGTTCAGCCCCTTGGAACTATCGCCGAGCTGGAGCGTGCCCCCGTTGATTACCGTATCGCCCGAGTAAGTGTTGTCGGCCGTCAGGATCAGCCTACCCTTACCGTTCTTAATCATGCCGTCCGTACCCTTCAGAACGACGCCGATCGAGGCCCATCCGTCATTCGCAGCGGTCGCATCCTCGACGTTGATGGAAGGAGCGGTCGGATTCTGGCCGGGATTCTGGTTGGGCGTGAGCAGCGTCACCGCGTCGGTCGTGGCCGAGGTCGTGTAGGTCAGTTCATAGCCCGATGTGTTGAACAGCATACCGGTTACGACAATAGGCTCGGACTGGCCGTTCGGGACCGTGTTGATTTTGACCGTGCCGCTCGCGCCCTCGAAGATCGCCCTGTTGGGCGATTTCCAGTCGAAGGATTTCTGGAAGGTCGAGTCCAGCCAGTTTGTCTGAGCATAGCTGACGAACCAGTCTCCGTCGCCGCCCACGATCTGCCCGGTCGGCTGCAAGGTGGTCCCGTTCCAGTAAAGGTCCGTGTAGGTCGGCACGTCATAGACTTCCAGCACAACGCTCTTTTGGCCCGGATAGGTGATCTGGAACCGCCCCGTCTGCGTGCCGCCGAACAGAACCGTGACGTTCTGCGGGGCGAACGTGCTGTTTTTGAGATCGTCGGTGGTAAAGAGGGTGTAGAAGCCGTAGTCGCCGGTGACGCTGATCTCGAGCGCGCCGCCTGCCGTCATATCCTTGGCGACGGCGACGAGATCGTTCTCGGGACCGCCCAGCGCCGGATTGTTCTCGGTGCCGGCCTTGCCGAGCTCGAAGACGCTGACCGCGGTGTTGTCGAGATAAAGACCGCCGAGAATGGTCAGCGTGCCGTAATTGGCTGCGGGCGAGGCGTTGACGGAGAGGTCTCCCGGCGAGAGCGTTGCCGATTTCGGCGTGCCGGCGGCCTCGCCGATCGTGACCATATTGCTCTGGCTGCCCAGATGGCCGAAGCCTGAAAGGACGCCGCCGGTGACGTTGAAATTGCCGGCAAGCGCGCTCTTCACATTGAAGGTGCCGCCGCTGATATCGACGTCGCCTGTATAGGCCGAGCCATCGCCCGAAAACGAGGTGAAGCCCTCCAGCACGCTGATCGTCTGTGCGTCGCCTTCTGAGTCGACATTCAGTGTCAGACCGAAATCGTAACCGTCGGCCTGCGTGGCGGAGTGATTGAAGACAAGGGTGGAAGTGCCGCCGCCGAAGACGAGTTGCTGGGCGACCAGACTGCCGGGAGCAGCCAAGGGCGGCTGCGTTCCGGCGGGGCTGCCGATGTTCAGCGTGCCCATGCCCTGCTGGCCGGACGAGAGCCCGCCGATGCGGATTTCCTCCGCCGCATTCAAGACCGCACTGTCCTGCACGGAAACGCTGACGGCGGTCGCGCTCGTGTTCGAACCGTTGCCAATCAGGATCGATCCCGCCTTGGCTTCCACAAGGCCCTGGTTCTTTGCGACAAGGGCGACCTGCGTCTTGTCGGCATAGCCCATCCGGATATCGCCGCCCGCAGCGCTCAATGTACCCGTGATGCTGGCATTCACGATCGCCCCTTCGACATTGCCGAAATCGACATCGTCATCGCCTGAGGCGATCAAATGGCCATCGATGGTCACAGTGGATCCCTGAGAGTTGATCAGCGTGTCATTGCGGTCGCCGATATCGATCTCTCCGGTAATTGTCATCGATGTTTGCAGATTGAGACCTGCGGGAGCCGAATCGCCCGGAGCCAGCGGGTCGGTTCCTCCGACGACAAGGCTTGCGCCGTTCAGCACCGCGCCACCGCCTGCAACTTGCAGCGTCCCTCTGAGAACTTGGATGTCTCCCTCGAAACCGCTGCTGTCAGATCGGAAATCGACCGGGCTGTTAAAAGGGACACCAATGCTGACCTGATAAATGCCAACACCTGTCATGGTTACATTGTCACTGTAGGAGGATAGAACGTAGATACGAAGGGTCCCCTCGCTTCCGATATCCACATCTTGCTGAAGGCTGGCCTGAAACTTGTCGTCGCCGATTTGCAGGATTCCCTCTTCAATCACCCAGTTTCCGCCGAATTTGTAGGGAGCGACCGCCAGCAGGCCCGGGCCGACCTTGTGAATCTCGCCCGTCCCCTCGAAGGCGAGGTTGTTGGTGACATACAAGCCCTGGGCAACGCTCATGCTGATCGTGCCGTTGACGGTGAACACATCGTCATTGCCGCCGACAATATCATAATTCACCGTGTTGAACTGCATGCCGCCGAGCGCGATCGGCTCATACTGGCCTGGACTGGTCTGGGTATTGACCGTGACCGTGCCCGGGGCCGTCCCCTCGAAGATCGCCGTGCGACCGTCGGTCCAGGGATGTCTTGTGGTGGCGTCCTGGCCGGTCCAGCTTTGATCGCCGTTGAAAGACTCGGGCAGCCATGTGCCCGAACCGCCGACGATGGTGCCATCGCCGGGATTGGGGTTGCCGCCGTCCCAGTAGAGCCCCGGGCCGCTGGGCGTGTTGAGGATTGTCAGGAAGATCGTATCCGTCGTGGTCGTCCGGCAACTCGGGTCGATCGGGCAGATGCGATACTGATCCCGCTGCAGAACCTCGGTCGTATCGAATTTCACGCTCAGACTGGTGCCGAAATTCCCCGTGTAGCTCCCGTTATACTGGAACAGCGTGTAGTCGCCATATTGATCGCTATAGATGGTGACATCAAAACCGCTGCCGCCGAGATCGAGAATGTTGTTGACGACGACGAGGTCGTTGCTGGCAGGCGCGTTTGGCGCATTGACGAGGCTGAACCCGAACACGCTGGTGGCATTGGCCGTCAGCGTCAGATTGCCATTGATCGTCAGGATACCGTAACTGTTCGCGCCGAGCGATGCATCGCCGGGCGAAAGCCGCCCCGCCGTATTGCTGTTGCCGATTGTAACCGGGCCGCCGATCGTGGCATTGTCGCCGGCAAGCGTACCGCCGAAGACATTGACCGTCCCGCCGAGATCCTGCCTGAGGTTGAAGATGCCGCTCTGCACGGTCGTCGTGCCGCCATAGCCGCTGTCGTTGACATCAAAGTCAACGCGGCCGGGCCCGGTGATGTTGAACGGGCCGGTCAGGCCGTCGATGTTGTTGCTGAACGACACGCCCGTTCCGGACTGCGCATAGACAGCCAGCGTGCCGCCGCCGGAAATGGCGCCGGAGACCGTGCCGTTGCCGAGCAGGCCGCCGAGCTGCAACGTACCCTGGCTGATCGTGGTCCCGCCCTGGTAGCTGTTGGTCGCCGAAAGGATCAGCGTGCCCGATCCGGTCTTGGCGAAGCCCGTGGGCGTGCCCTGAAGCGGTACGGCGACGGTCGCGGTTCCGCCGTTCACATTGATCGAAACGGGTGCACCCCGAACGCTGGCAAGCGTCAGGATTCCCGATCCGTTCTGGCGCAGGACATAGCCGTCGCGCAGGAAGTTCATGCCGGCGACATTGAGGTTTCCGTCGACCGTCACCGTGCCGGATTGTGACCCGGAGAAAATGGCAAAAGCGGTGCTGTTGTTCACCCAGGCGGTTTCCGACGAAATGGCGCCGGAGGCATTCGCCCAGTTCCTGTTGGAGCTGTTCCAGACGCCGGAACCGCCGATCAGGGTGTTCACGTTCGTGCCCGCGCCGTCCCAATACTGGCTGATCGTGCCATCGGCCCCCGGTACAATGAGCCTGACCTGATTGGAAGTCAGATAGTCGATACTGGAGCCGCTGGGCACATTGCTGGCAGAGGAGAATTGGCCGCTGACGCCGTTCGTGTAGTTGTAGAGCACATAAACGCCGGACCCCGAAAGCGCGCCGG
>NZ_CFHTCS010000257.1:0-1218 GCF_984369615.1 Martelella sp.
ACGCGGGTGAGACCCAATCCGGTTCCAGCGTATAACCAGATGCCGCCCATGCCCGTGGCCAGATCGACCGAGGCCAATGCAGTCAAGTCGCGTTCGGCATCTGCCAGCCAAGGCCGGTCCATCGCGAAGACCCAAGACCGGCCAGCATCTTCGCTTTTCCATAGACCGTCGCCATGAACGGAAACATACAGGGTTTCGGGGTTTGAAGCAGCCGCTGCGACAGCAACTACTGGAGCCTCGGGTAAACCCTGGCTTCTCGCCTCCCAGCTCTGCCCGCCGTCTTCGGATAGCGCAACGCCCCCATTGGACAGCCCCGCCGCAATCCGACCGGCACGGTCGTTGTGTGTCGCAAGCGAAAGAATGCTGCCGCCCTTCGGACCGGGCAGCGGTGTGGACACTCCGCCATCGTCGCGGCGGGTAAGCCCAGCACCTCCGACGATGAGCGCATTGCCATCGAAGGCTATTGCGGAGGGTGTTTCGCCGGGCGCAGCACGAGCTGTCCGGTTTACCGAAACCGAGAGCACTGCACTGGCCCCGAAAGCCATAGCGGACGTGATAAAGGCTCGACGCGTTGGCGTCGGTAGAAACAATGTCATGATATTCCAACTATCCTGAGGGGAACTCAAACCCGCAGCGCGCGAACCCCGCGATGCTGAGTAGGACCATGAACGATCAGATTGATCGCGCATGAAGTCAGCCGCAGCTAGCCGAAACGGATTCCGGGCAGCGTCAGCTCAGGGTGGAGGATCTCGGAGGGTAAGGGTTCGGCAGTCCGGTGCGTCCGGCCATGCTTCGATAAACCGCTACTTCGGTGGTCGTCACCGCCTCAGGCAGGCCGGCCTCGCCCGATGGCAGGATGGCCGACAGGGGAGAAACGCAGAAATAATCGCACGGCTGCATGTCACCGCCGCCGACAGGGCAATCTTTGCAGCTGCCCATATCGCCGTTTTCGACGGCGGTAAGGGCCATCGTCATATTCATGCTGGCTGCATTCGCGGTATGCGCGACCGAACCCGCCGCGAAAACGGCGAGCATGAGGATCGTTAGAATGCGGGCATACCTTTTCATCTCATATCGAATAGCTAAAACTTGGTGACCTGTCCATACACGTTTTGTCGCACCGCTTGTAAGGGTTCAGGAACGCATCAATTGTGGAACTGGTGTCCGGTCCTATCCGATTTTCCAAGCCGATGGGCGTGTGATTTCGCACTGAGCTAC
>NZ_CFHTCS010000257.1:1318-6375 GCF_984369615.1 Martelella sp.
ATCCAATTGTTTCTAAATCGTGTGTTGCTAAAGCAGCATTTGAATCGCATTTGAGATAAATCCAAGTCTTTGATTTTTCCCAGTTTTTATCTGTTCCTCGTAGTGTCTTTCCATCAACTTTGGGGAAAGGTTCAACATGGGAAAGTCAGTTATTGCGGCGCTTGCGCTCGCCTTGTCATGCGGCGCCGCCGGCGCCAATGCACTCCATCTCAACCAGACGCAGCCAACTAGCGTTGCGAATATGGTGACGTTCGGCAGAACGACAATACCTATCGGCTATTATGACTATTGCCAGCGCTACGCCGATCGCTGTGACCGCCCCGCAGATGGCCAGATCGTCGAATTGACACGCGAACTTTGGAGCGACATCATTCAAACCAATGATGATGTGAATACGTCCGTTGCACCTCTGACCGACAACGAAATATTCGGGGTTGAAGAGCGGTGGGAATATCCCAAAAATGTTGGCGATTGCGAAGATTACGCACTTGAAAAGCGCAAACGCCTAAATCAACGGGGCATACCCTTGGGTGCACTATCAATGACGGTTGGACGGGATGCAAATGGAGGCGGACATGCGGTCCTGACCGTTATCACCGATCGGGGGGATTTCGTTCTGGACAACGTTGAACCTCGGGTTCTGCTCTGGAAAGAAACAGAACTCTATTTCCTCAAGCGCCAATCGCAACATGACCCCAACACATGGGTCAGTCTCGTCTCTGGTTGAATCGTGGGCTGGAGGTCGATATCCAAACACCTCCAGCGCCTACAACAAGAGCTAGCAAAAAGCTCGCGAACCCTCCGTACAATGCTTCCATCATGTTATGGCCTCCGACAAGACAAAAAAGGCCAAACAGGACTGCAAAGCCCGAATAGGCCGCCAGGGTCGTCGCGCTGAAAAGGCCGATACGTGCCAGCAGGTGAGAAAGTCCGATGTGATCCATCCCCAAATTATGGATGCACCATCGGCACACAGCCAATCACTTGTCGGTGATTGGCTGTGAAGGCAACGGATCCATCTGGGTTTCCAACTGCAGGTGAGTGATGCTCACGCCAAACACGGTTACTGCGAAGCAGCACAACGCCAATAGCAGATAAATGTTCCGGCGCTTGCGCTGTCGCGCCAACGTGTGCGATTCTTCGATCGAAAGTCGCAGAGAAGTGTCGGTCATTTTTGTCCATTACCTGATCTTGACGATTTGTCGAGATCGGATACACGAAGCTGCTCGTCACTGGAAGGCACGCTGACCCAAAAGACTGCGGCGCGCTTCCAAGAGAAGCTGGTTCCCAGCTCGGGTGGATGGAACTCGGTGCGGAGAAAGACGTCCTGAGCGAGCCGGGGCCTTGGATTGGCATATGTCTCCAGTCTTGGCTGATCGCACGACGGCCTGGCCAATGTTCTAGGCCGAGCGCAAAGTCCCAAGCGGGAGCGGAGCACGGAAATGCCCGTCTCTAATACGGGCGGCAATTCACCACGTCCCAATCGCGTTTGGCAAAGGTAAGGACCGTTTTCGCATTCGAGCGAGACCTCCTTCGTCAGCATAGCGAGCTCGAAAATCCTTGCTGGTACGTAGTTTTGCACCTCATCAGTTTCAATAGCCAGGACCGACCCACCGGCCCCCAAAATCGCATGGCCCCTTCTTGGTGCTAAACCAGCCCCGAGCCCAATTTTGGTGAGCCGGCTTATACGCGCCAGGAAAACGAGCCCTTCATGGTGCCAAAGAGGAGTGGCTGGTGAATTTGCCAGGAATTATATATCTAATGCATGTCGCGTTCAAATGGATTCATTTGAACGCGACATGCATTGATTCAAAGAGTTACAGCGCCGCGCATCCGATTGGATGTGCGGCGCTGTAGTCGATAGGTTTCGAGCACACCATACGCATCTTGTCCTCGGGCCACGTCCGGCGCGTCAAGAACACATCAAAAATCATTCTCGAAGCGAAGAACGTGGCGCGGCTTGAGCGGACCGAAATTCCGCTTCATCCGGAAATGCAAGTTCGATTGGAGAATTGTGCCAGGCTTATGCGCTCAGAAGCCTGCACCTGGCGCAATTGCTCCGAGCTCCTTGAGTGAGGCCGTAAGGTTGGACTTGCCACCCTTGTAGCCGAATACGTAGTTTGCGGTGCCAGAAATCGAAAACAGAGGCTCATAGCTTTCCTTCGCCGTGTCAGCTTCAACAGCATCGGTCACGTTGTCGAGGATCAGGCTACGATTCTCAAATGCAACAGACAGAACGGCGTGAAATAGATTACGGCTGGTATCCTTGAGCACGACTATTTCCATGGCGCTCATAGGAACATCGAGGCGGGCCAGCAAAGCCATTTTCAGGATGGCGTAGTCTTCGCAATCGCCACTGCTGCGATCCAGAATTTCACCGGGCGTCGACCAGTAGTCCACCCGTTCATGGTTCTGGTCGTCTGCCTTGTAGGCGACAATTCTGTTGACTGATGCTGAGACGTGGCGGAGTTGCTCGCTGACAGTTGATCCGCTCAACGCAAGTTGATCGGCAAGGTCTGCGCACTTTTCGGTGCAAATGTCGTCGGGTGCGCCGGAAGCGACAGCCTTCTTGATCAGGCCGGATATGCGGGCACCACTCTTGATCTTGCCGAAGCGGATCCTGTAGGCACCGAACAAAGGCGCTTCCTGACGAATGGTCTGGCTGATCGACACCCCAGCGGGGGCCGCCATCGCAGGAATCGAGGCGGTGATGACCTGGGCCTGGTCGATCATCTTTTCATTGAGAGCCGGATTTTCCGCCAGGCCCTTATCGGCAAGTTTTGTGAGCGCCGATGGTAGTGCGAGGTCGTTGGTGGAAGCAAGGTCAAAGTCAGGATCGACATCAAGATCAAGGGGAGCGAGGCCAGCTTGGGTCAGGGCAAGGGTCGTGGTGAGGTATTCCGTGGTCAGCCAAGCTGAACCCCGGGCGACATTCCGGTTCTGCAAGAGGGGAGCGGCGGCACTGGAGCTTATAAGAACTTCAGGATTTGTTTCGAGTGTTTCGTAAGCACAAGCCTGTGCGAATGAAGCGCAGAGCAACACGAGTGCGAATGCAGATACTTTGGAATATGATTTCGCTTTATATTTATCTTGCATCTGATTATTCTCCCCTTCGTTGAGGAGAAGACTACAATGCAGAGTATAATATCCCGCAAATGGGCATGCTTAACGATTTTATACTTATTTCTCTAAAAATTTATCCAATTTCATTGCGAGACTCCATCGTTCGTGGTTGGGCATTTCCGCTTCTGCGGAGCATCTTGATTGATCGCTGGATCGCCGCGCGGTTGCGGCTGATTTTAATCTCTCAATCTGCGACTTTTCATGCTGTCATGTCGTCAGGATCAGCTTGCAGGTATCGCATCCTGCGTTCGCATGCTTTGTCCCGAAGATATTTCCTCAATCTCGTCGAAGATAGGTTCATGAAGGCACGGCTGAGCGGTAAACGCGCAGTCCTCGGGTAGAGTAACATGCGCAGAGATCAAAATGCTCCCTTCCGTCTCAAGTCAGCTGCATCAGCGCCATGCCGGAATTGTTGCCGTTGTTTCGTATCGCGGTCTCCGCCGCTGGATCCGTCATGCAGCCATTTTGGAACCGAGCTTTGGCGCCAGACGGACATACGCCAACTCGCTTATAAGTTCGATCAATGTCTGCGTGACAATGATCGCAGGAAGGAGTGGGACCGCGCCGGGAACAGCGAATGCCAGCGGAAGGACGACGAGAGAATTACGCGTTGCGGCACTGAACGCGAGGGCCCGCCCGGCTGGCGCATCAAGGCAAAACAGCCTGCTCATGCCCCATCCCGCCAAGGGTGCAATAACCGCATATGCCACGTAAATCGGGACGACCCGTAACGTGTCATCAAGTGCGGGGCCGAGTTGCGGCACCACAGCGGCCACGACAACGAATAATACAAACGCTGTCGCGGGAACTGGGAGCAGCCCAAGAACCGAGGCTACACGTGCCCCCGCGGCACTTTTGATGGCCCAAAACTGGACGAGAGCGGAGAAGACAAGCGGGACCGCAATCAACCAGGCGAATGCGTGAACAAATGGCCCCGCTGTCACAAGAGACCCAGCCTCAGGGCCAAGGAAAAAACCCAGGTAGACGGGAAGCATCATCATCTGGATGACCAGAAGCGCGGGCGTCGCAGCTAGCAGGAGACGGGCATCGGCACGACCGAGATGCGAGAAGGTTACGACATAGTCGATGCATGGCGCGAGAAGCACCAACAGCACGCCTAGCCTTATCATCGGATCGGGCGGCAGAAACTGAACAAGGGCTCCCACCAGAACAGGAACCACAACGAAATTGGTCAGCAGCAGGACGCCAAGAAAGCGAAAGCGCGAGAAGGCCACTCGCAACTCGGCTAGGGGGACCTGGAGGAACGTCACGAATAACATGAATGCCAGCGCGGGGTTGATGCCGATTTCCAGCGCCGTCATTCCGTTGAGAGTTACCGCCACAATCATGCCGAGGACGACAGCGCCAAAATAGATGGGGACCTGACGGTTTTCGAGGGTTTCACGCAGGAGGGTCAATCGAACTCTTTCGTTTGTCATTTTGGCTTCGGGGAAGGTCTATATGGAATTACGGGAATGGCTATCCCGGTGGCGCCATCTTTTTGTCAGACCCAAGAACGGGATGTGAGTGACGCAATCTATGCCATGCGCGCCTTGAAGTCAGCGCATCCAGCGTACAGGTGATTGGGGGCTTAGGTCTCCTCAGGGGTGGGGCATGCAACGCAGCCGCATTGATTGGTTGCAGATGTCGCGAAAGTGCTTCCACCCACAACAGTTTAGCGACGAGTGAGGAAGTATCCGATTTCCCAACGGCAGGCTGAACATCAGAGCTTGTGGGGTCCAACAGGATCGAAAGGCAACCTGTCGCCGCAAGCCGGGTCAACGTCGGAACTCTTCAAGAGCACCGCATGAAGTTCGTCGTGAAGGCGGCTTGTTTTGCGACCACAACACCAAGCCAACAGAGCCGGTCAGCTAGCCGCTTGAACCGCCCCGGGTTTGCCGGAGGCTGATTGTCATTAGTTACGCGGCCATGTC
>NZ_CFHTCS010000258.1:0-6356 GCF_984369615.1 Martelella sp.
CCTGCGCATAGACCCGGCTGTAGCCGCGCGAATAAAACGGCACCGGAACGCCGGAAAGCGCGCCGGCAAGCGCTGTGGACTGAAACAGCAGCGAGGAGGCGATCCAGCGTTTTCGCATGCCCGTCCGCACCGGCTTGCCGGCCTTGCCGTTCCCGGAGCGCTTGCCGCCGACAGCTTTGGTCATGGTTCGTCCCCCCGGGCGCATTTTCTGGTTTGCGGAATCTTCTGAGAAAGCCCGGGAATCACTTTTGATGATTTCCCGTCTCTTAGACAGGCGCAAAATGTCCGGGCCCGGACCTTTTCTGGCGTTTTGCCGCCTTATGGCTGCCGTAAATTGATGAATTCCCCTAAAAGTTGCACTGTTTTTCGTCGGGCATCGTCATAGGGAATGACCGTCGGATCGCCGTGAAGCGAGTGATGGAATCAGTCTTGCCGCGCACGGCGCGCGACCACCGGAAACAGTCGAGACGGTTGGAACGCGGCCCGGGAGCCGATGCGGGTGATTGCGGAAAAGAAGCGCCGAAAACGGCAATGGAGGCCTCGGCCGGAATCGAACCGGCGTGCAAGGATTTGCAGTCCTCTGCGTAACCACTCCGCCACGAGGCCCCGCGCCGCTGAAAAGCAAGCGTTGGCGGGCGTTTAGAATGATTTGCAATTCGGCGCAAGGGGAATCTCCGAAAAATGGCGGCTAAATTGCGCCTGTATCGCTCCTGGCAGCCGCCTCACTCTTCATGTGCGTTCGGCGCACGCGACGCGGCGCTGCCCGCATTGTCCAGACGCCGCGCCTTGCCGGCCGGCTTCAGGCTTGCGACTTGCGATCTCCGGCAATACTACGTCCGTGACCCGATGCAGGAAACCACAGGCATGCCGACGGCTGAAGACAGACGAAACCGGCGCGACCGGAGCGCCAGCGGCGGCCCCGGATGAGCGCCCTGCTTGCCTATGGCGGCCTGTTTGCCAGCGCGCTGGTCGCCGCGACCATCCTGCCGATGCAATCGGAGGCGGCGCTTTCCGGACTGCTGCTGACGGGAGCCTATCCGGTTTTCGCGCTTGTGCTCGCCGCCTCGCTCGGCAATGTGCTCGGCTCTGTCGTCAACTGGCTGCTGGGACGCGGCATCGCGCGGTTTCGCGACCGGCGCTGGTTTCCGGTCGGCCCGCGGGCGCTTGAAAGGGCGGAAGCCTGGTACGGCCGCTACGGCAAATGGTCGCTTCTCCTGAGCTGGGTCCCGATCATCGGCGATCCGCTGACCGTTGTCGCCGGCGCCCTGCGCGAACCCTTTCCCGTCTTCCTCGCCCTTGTCACCCTTGCCAAGGTCGGGCGCTATCTCGCGCTGACAGCGGCGGTCCTCGGCCTGTCGTGAGAAGACCGGCGGCCGGAAAATCAACAAATTCACATTGGCTGGACACGAATCACGTAAAAAATCGGGTAGGGTTGGCTGCGGATCGGCGGAATGAGGATCCGGCAGAGATCAATCGCGCAGAGGAGGCAGCGGAGAAAGCGATGCATTCAGACAATTCTTCCCGAACCGGGCGCCGACGCTCGAACGCTTCGTTCAGCCGATGCGCCTTGCTCGCCCTTGCCCTGCTCTTTGCCTTCCTCGCCGTTTTCCAGGCCGATTACGCAACCAGGGCCTATGCCCAGCAAGCGCCAGCGACGCCCCACGGGCAACAGGACGCGACGGCTGCGGAACTGGTTCAGGAGATCATCAGCGACGCCGCTGACAATGAGGGCTTGCATTCACGTTACCAGCGGCTTGTGACCAACCCGATCTCGCCGCCCGACACGCGCAGCCCGCGCGCCACGCTCGAAAGCTTTCTGGTCATCATGCAGGCGGCCAACAAGCTCTGGCTCGGCGTGCGCGACGAATTCTTCGCCAATGACAACTTCTTCATGACGGAGGAAGAGAAGGATCAACTGGTTCTCGTCCAGTCCCTGCTCGGCAAGGCGGCGCAGACCTTCGACCTTTCCGACGTTCCCGCCGCCTCGCGCGAGCGTTTCAGCATCGAGACGGTGCTTCAGCTTCAGGAGATCTTCGATCGAATCTACCTGCCGCCGCTCGAGGATATTCCCGGTTTGCCGGCAGGCTCCAATGCCCGGGCGGACGCGCTCGGCGGCCCCCTTCCGGACAAATGGATCATCCCCGGCACAAGCCTCACCATCGAGCGCATGCAGGACGGGCCCTATTCCGGCCAGTATCTGTTCACCGCGGCGACAGTGGACGAGATTCCGGATGATTACGAGGCGCTTCAGTCGCTGCCGATCATCGCCGACAGGGGCGAGGACCTCTACCAGTACTACATCTATACACCCGGAAACCTCGTCGCGCCGCAATGGTATCAGTTCATACTGGACGGTCCGGGCTGGCTTCAGAACACGTTTGGCGGCCAGGCCTACTGGCAATGGCTCGCGCTCGCGCTCACCGTGGTCGTGCTGATGCTGGCGATCGCCCTCTACAGCCGCTGGAACAACCGCCGCCCGGTTCCGCTCGATCCCGCCGCCCGCCAGTCGCGCCGCCTCACGCCGCCGCTTCTCGTGATCCTCGCCGCGAACCTGTTTCACTATCTCTGCGAGGAGCAGATCAACATCACCGGCGACCTTCTTCAGATCGTGACAACGGTCGTCAGCGCCATCATCTGGACGACATCGGCCTGGCTCACCTACCAGGTGCTGCAGACGCTCTACATGTGGACGATCCGCAATCCGACCGTCAACAACGCCAGCCTTGATGCCAGTCTGGTGCGCACCGGCTTCCGGGTCGCCTCCTTCCTGGTGGCGATCGTCGTGCTCGGCTACGGCGCCACCCGGATCGGCATCCCGATCTACGGCGTCGTCGCCGGTCTCGGCGTCGGCGGCCTGGCCATCGCCCTTGCCGCGCAGCCGACGCTTGAGAACTTCATCAGCGGCCTCATTCTTTATGCCGACAGGATCGTGCGCGTCGGCGACTTCTTCCAGTTTTCCGACACCGCCGGAACGGTCGAGGAAATCGGCATCCGCTCGACCCGCATCCGCGCGCTCGACCGCACGCTGATCATCGTCGCCAATGCCGAGCTGGTTAAGCACAAGATCACCAATTACAGCCAGCGCGACGTCTTCCTGTTCCGCCACAAGGTCGGGGTCAGATACGAGACCGACAGCGCGACCCTGCAGAAGGTGCGCGACGGCATCCGTGCGGCGCTCGAGGCGCATGACAGCGTGCTGGAGAGCCCTCTCAGGGTGCGCTTCGTGGAATATGGCGACTTCGCCTTTCTGTTCGATATCTATGCCAACATCTCGGCGACCGACATCAACGCCTTCCTCGAGGTTCAGGAAGAACTCCTGATCGCGATCCGCGAAGCGGTCGAGAACAACGGCGCAGGCTTCGCTTTCCCCTCCTCCACCGTCTACCTTTCCCGCGATCAATTGCCGGAACGAAAGACGGTCGACATCGTTGAGAACGAAAGTGACGAGGAGAGGTCAAAGAGCGCCCCCGCGGAAAAGGCCTATCCCGTCGATGAAACATAAGCATTGACCTGCCGCAGGGGGCCCGGCGGGTCCTTCGGGAGTGGACATGGTCTGGGGCTGGATCAACGCGAATTCGGGCGCGCTGAGCGCGATTGCGAGCTTCTGCACGCTCGTCATCTGGGCAATCTATCTGCAGCTGATCTTCAGCGGTTTTCGCGAGGGCCGGCGCGCGAAGATCCTGATCAATCGCGGCGCCGGTCCGACACTGGAGGGACACTGCCTGGTCGCCAATATGAGCGCCAAGCCGATCTATATCGACGCCGTGCTGCTCGATTTCACCCTGAAGGATGAGGACGGCGACAGGAATCTCCGCTATTCCCTGAGCAACCTCAATTTCGATGAGGACGGCACGCCTGATCCGCGCAAGCGCTGGTTTCAGGGCCCGCTCGATTCCGGCGAGCATCTCGATCTCGGCTCGTTCAGGACGCTGATCGGCAAGATGTCGCCGAAGGGTTTCGATGATTTCGAAAACATCGCCGACGTCAAGCTGACCGTCGTTGCGACCTATACCTCCGAGGACCAGCCGGTGGCCGCCGAACGCAGCTTCGACATCATCCGCACGGAGGGTGACCTGCTGCTGTCGCCCCGCGCCTATTCGGCCACGCAGATCCGCTCCCGCAGCGCCAGACGGCGGATCGAGAGCGAAATGCGCGACATGCACAGTTCCGAGCGCGGCGACGGCCCCGAAACGGGCGACGGGGTGCAGCGGCGCGGCTGAGGCCGCGCGGGCCCCTCCCAATCGCCGCTCCGGCCGCGGGAGCCGGCCGGCCGGCCGGAGCGGAAAGGGCCTCCTTCCGGGCTTGTGCGCGAAAGCGGAAGACAATGTTATTTTTTTGCAAAAAGGGCTTGGCAAACCGCCCGTGCATTTGTATTAACCCGCTCACACCGCAGCGCCCGAGCGGCGCGCATATTCCCTGGTAGCTCAGCGGTAGAGCACTCGACTGTTAATCGATAGGTCGTCGGTTCGAATCCGACCCGGGGAGCCACTTCTTCTTGATTTGCCGGAAACTTAAAGCGTTTCGCCTGACAGGCTGTCTATGCACCTGAATGAATTGGCGTATTCTTCATTCCGAAGACCATGCGAATCATGAAGGCACGCCATGCAGATCACAGTCACAGCCGATCCCGATGCGGACGATATCGCCCGGGTCGACGAGAACCTCTCGCGCTTCAACGATGACGACGTCGGGCCGGCGGAGCGCACGCCGCTGTCCGTCTTCGTACGGGACGGCGACGGCCTTGTGATCGCCGGCATCAACGCGTTCACCGCATGGGGCTGGCTCTACGTGCAGCGGCTGTGGGTGGGCGAGGACGCGCGCGGGCAAGGCGTGGCCGGAAAAATGCTTTCGGCGGCCGAGGACGCGGCGCGCGCACGCGGTTGCCACGACGCCTTCATCGACACCTTCAATCCGGTGGCGCTCAAGGCCTATCAGCGCGCCGGCTATGTCGAATTCGGCCGAATGCAGAATTTTGTTGCCGGCCGCGACCGGGTGTTCCTGCAGAAAAAACTGTAGCGGACAGGGCAGAAAAAACCTGAACTCTTCAGATCAAATGTTTGATTTCAGGTCTCTTTTTCGACCTCCGGTCAACCAGTAACCCGCCCTCCGCTCATCGGCTCGGGCACGCCTGTCGTCGTCGGAAAGCTGAAGGGAAGGCCGCGCACGGCCCTCACGCCAAGAAAGGCGAAGCATTCGGCCTCGATCGCGTCGCCGCGCCAGCCGACGGATTCAGCCGGCACCGCCTCGACGCCTGCGCGGGTCTGAAGCATCGCCATGATCGCCGGGTTGCGCCTGCCGCCGCCGCAGACGACGAGACGTTCCGGGCGCACCGGCAGGAGATCGAGCGCCTTGCCGACGGCAGCGGCCGTAAAGGCCGTCAGCGTCGCGGCACCCGTTGCGGTGTCCAGTCCCTCGGCCATGGCAGAGGAGAAATCAAACCGGTCAAGCGATTTCGGATAGGGCGCCGCCAGATAAGGATGTTCGAGCAGTCTCGACAGCCGCGCCTCGTCCACCGTGCCGGAAAGCGCCAGCGCCCCGTCGCGATCCATCTCGCCAAGGCCGTTTTCCTTCATGAAGTCATTGAGCGGCGCATTCGCCGGGCCGGTATCGAAGGCAATCAGCCGATCGCCGCCGTCCCACCAGGTGACATTGGCAACGCCGCCAAGATTGAGCACCGCCGTTTTGCCGGAGGTATCGAGGCTTTTCAGCAACGCCTGGTGATAGCCGGCCGAAAGCGGCGCGCCCTGCCCGCCGGCGCGCACATCCGCGGTGCGGAAATCATAGGCCACCTTGCAGCCGAGGATGCGGCTCATCAGCGCCCCGTCGCCCAGCTGGCGGGTATCGCCCAGGCGATCCTTCGTCGGCGCGCGATGCAGCACGGACTGGCCGTGAAAGCCGACAATGCCGATATCGGCCATCGACAGGCCCTCGGCCTCGACCAACGCTTTCACCGCGTCGGATTGCGCCCGCGTCAGCACCTTTTCGGCCTCGGTGAAGATCGTCGGCTCCGCTCCTTCGAAATTCCAGGCGCGGGCTGCCGCCAGCGTTTCCTCCAGCAGGTCGCGCGTCGCCTGCGGATAGGGGGCGAGCGTGTAGGCGCCGAAGGCCTCCACGGTGACGCCGTCGGTTTTCAGAAGCGCGACATCGATATTGCCGTCAAGCACGGTTCCGGTCATCAGACCGACGGCCCAGACGGGTTTGAAATCCTGCATCATCATTCCGCTCCGTTGATAAGGTCGCTGACGCGCCGCCTCAGCGCCATGATGCCGCTGTCCGTATGGCGGCTCGGATGCACGCGGTTGGTCAGCAGCGTCCAGGCATGGCCGCGCGCGAAATCCACGCAGAGCGACGTGCCG
>NZ_CFHTCS010000259.1:0-6323 GCF_984369615.1 Martelella sp.
CGCCCGCCCGGACCTTCTGGTTGCCGACGAGCCGACGACCGCGCTCGATGTCACGGTGCAGGCGCAGATCCTGCAGCTGATGCGGCGGCTGCGCGATGAAACCGGAACCTCGATCCTGATCATAACGCACGACATGGGCGTGGTCGCTTCCGTCGCCGACCGGGTCTGCGTCATGTATGGCGGCCGGATCGTCGAGCAGGCCGATGTCGAGACGCTGTTTGCCGGGCCCCGCCATCCTTATACGAAACTCCTGTTGACCACGATCCCGAAGATCACCGACGAACCGAAGCGCGAGCTCTTTTCCATCAGCGGCACCGTCCCGGATATCAGCGCCTTTCCGCAGGGCTGTCGCTTTCGCACCCGCTGTCCGCTGGCGGCCGATATCTGCGCCCGGACCCCGCCGCTCGCCTTCCCCTCCGAGGGCGAAACCGGACGCAAGGTTGCCTGCTGGCGTCACGAAGAAACCGGAACACTGATATGAGCGCGAAGACCGAGACCGGCCACACCCCTCTGCTTCGGGTCGAGGAACTGAAGGTTCACTTCCCTGCCGGCCGGAAGACGCTGTTCTCGAAAGAGCCGCAACAGGTGGTGAAGGCCGTCGACGGCGTGTCTTTTCATGTCTGTGAAGGCGAGACGCTGGCAATCGTCGGGGAATCCGGATGCGGCAAGTCGACCACCGGCAACGCCATTCTGGGGCTGGAGCCGGCAACCGAAGGTCGCATCTTCTTCCGCGGCCGCGACCTGACGGAGATGAATGCGATGGAGCGGGCCGCCATGTGGCGCAATCTCCAGGTCGTCTTTCAGGATCCGGTGTCGGCCCTTGATCCCAAGCGCACCATCGCCCAGTCGATTGCCGAACCGCTTGCCATCCACAATGTCCCCGCCCGCGAGCGCAGGGCGCGCGTGGATGAGCTTCTGGAGCAGGTCGGCCTCAATCCCGGCCAGCGTGACCGCTACCCGAACGAGCTTTCCGGCGGCCAGCGCCAGCGCGTGGTCATTGCAAGGGCGCTGGCGCTGAAGCCCGACGTGATCATCTGCGACGAGGCGGTCTCCGCCCTCGACGTCTCGATCCAGTCGCAGATCCTGAACCTCCTGATGCGGCTCCAGCGCGAGTTGGGCCTTGCCTATATCTTCATCTCCCACGACCTCTCGGTCGTCCGCCATATCGCTGACCGGGTGGTGGTGATGTATCTCGGCACGATCGTCGAGGAAGGACCGGCGGCAACGCTTTTTGCCGACCCGCGTCACCCTTACACGCAGGCGCTCCTGGCCGCCATTCCGTTGCCCGACCCCGTGGCCGAACGCAACAAGGTCGTTCAGCTTCTGGAAGGCGATCTGCCGAGCCCGCTCGATCCGCCGAAAGGCTGTCCCTTCGTCACGCGCTGCCCCATTGCGGAAAGCCGCTGCGCGGACGACCGCCCGCCCGCCCGCCACACCGACGCGGGCGCCAGGCGGCTTGCCTGCTTCCTGCGCTAGCGCATCGGCCCGAAAATCGGAATCGATTTTCGGAAAGCACGATGCGTAGATTCAATAGTTTAGAGCGTCCTTTGTGCGTCCGAATGGACGCACGGCGCTCTAGATCGCTTCCGCTTCTCCCTGAATAGCGCAGGCATTCTATCTCTTTGTTTTTACGCATTTGCGGATGGAAAACCGATATCCACCTTTCCTGCAACCACTTTGGCGCTTCGTCCTTCCTGCAACCACATGGATGCGCAAGGAACGCCGCGGAATTCAGGTCCCAGGGCGAGGCGCCGAAAGCGGCAGCGAAACTTTGATGCAAAGATACGAACTTATGGTGGTGCCGCTTACGTGACTCGAACACGTGACCCCATCATTACGAATGATGTGCTCTACCAACTGAGCTAAAGCGGCCCGAACGCGGCTGGCGCGTTGCGATGCATGGGGCTGTTACAGGCTCTTGGCGGTTTTTTCAAGCGTCTTTGCCTGCAGCGCGGCAAAAAAAGATACAGGACGGCCGGTCTTCGTCAGACGGGGCCGCGCAGAAGGGCAAGGGTCTCGGCGCGCTGTGCGGGATCGGTCTTGAAGACGCCGCGCGAAACCAGCGTGACGGTATTGGCGCCATGAGCCTTGATGCCACGCATCTCCATGCACATGTGGCGCGCCTCTGCCAGCACCATGACGCCCTTCGGCCTGAGGACGGTTTCGATCGCGTCGGCGATCTGGCCGGTCAACCGCTCCTGAAGCTGCGGCCGGCGGGCAAGCGTTTCGACCACGCGGGCGAGCTTGGAAAGGCCGGTCAGCCGTCCGCCATCCGGCAGATAGGCGATATGCGCCCTTCCGAAGAACGGCAGGAGGTGATGCTCGCACATGGTGTGAAAGGCAATGTCCCGGACGATGACGATCTCGTTGTGTCCGTCTTCGGTGAAGACCGTCTTCAGGTGTTCCGAAGCATCTTCATGGAGGCCGGAAAAGACGTCCATGTACATTTTCGCCACCCGCGATGGCGTGTCCCTGAGGCCCTCGCGCGCAGGATCCTCGCCGAGCGCCGCCAGAATCTCGCTCACGGCCTTCATGATCGTCTCGCGCCGCTGATCATCGATATGTCTCGGAATGTCGTTCACGCTTCACCCTTTGCTTGCCGAACACGCTTGTCTTTTGTTTTTCCGCGCGTCCGGACGGAAAACCGATCTCCACTTTTCCCGGACCCGCTTTAGACCCTGGCGGATGTCAAGTTCAAGACCTTTCCGGCAGGGCGCTCCTCTGGCTCCCGGCAGACAGCACGCAGGCGGCCACGATCAGCGCGCCGCCGGCGAGGGTGGGCCATGTGGGGATTTCGTCGAAGAAGACAAAACCGTAGAACCCCGCCCAGACAAGCGAGGAGTAATCGACCACCGCATAAAGCGAGGCCGGCATGCGGTTCAGCCCGGCGACCAGGAAGATGAAGCCGAGCGCGCCGCAAAGCCCGATCAGGGCGATCTGCCAGGAAAGCGCCGGATCGGGCGCCTGCCACAGCAAGAGCGCCATCGGCGCCGAGAAAAGCGCGGCGAAGGCTGTCTGCATCATGCTCAGCGTGATCGGATGGTCATTGGCCGACGAGCGCTTCATCGCGATCGCGGTGAAGGCATAGGCGAGCGGCGCGGCAAGCCCGGCTGCGATGGCGGCAAGCGAGACCGGCGGTCCGGCAAGCCCCGAGCCCCTCGCCGCAACGATGAGCCCCGATCCCGACACCGCCAGCAAAAGCGCCAGATAGGTCGCCCGCCCTGGCCGCTCGCCGAAGACCAGCGCGCCGAGCAGGGCCATGTAGATCGGCGCGGTCATGGCCAGCGCGAGCGCCATGACCAGCGGCATGCCGGCAATGCCGTAGAAGAACAGGCTGGCGGTGGCGGCCGCCAGAAACCCCTTGAGCGCGTGGTCGCCGATGAAACCGGGCTTGGGGCGGCGACGCACGAAAACAGCAACGAACAGGCCAAGAAACAGCGCCGAGACCGTGTAGCGCAGGAATGCGACCTGAAAGCTCGACATCTCCGCCCCGAGGCTTTTCGCCAGCGCATCGACGCCCGACAGCGTCGCGACCGCCGCCACGGCAAAGCCGATGCCCGAAGTGCGGGTCAGTGACGCCATGCTCTCCCCCTTGCCGGCGCGCCCGGGGTTCTCCGGGCAGCGCTCAATCACCGGCGATAGCCCCGGTCCCTCGGGCGGTCAAGCCATCGAAGGGACAGAACGGTTCGCCTTTCGAAAAAGCCTCCGGGCCTTTTCCGGCGATCGCAAATGACCTATGGAAGGACAAAACCAAGGGAGCCGCCGCCATGGCCAAGATGATCCATTCGATGATCCGCGTGCTGGATGAGACCCGGTCGATCGATTTCTACCACCGGCTGTTCGGCCTTGAGGTGGTGGACCGTTTCCCGTTTGACGGCTTCACGCTCATCTATCTCGCCAATTCCGAGACCGGTTTCGAACTGGAACTGACGGTCAATGCAGGCCAGAGCGAGGCCTATGATCTCGGCAATGGCTATGGCCATCTCGCCGTCAGCGTGGCAGACATCGAGGCCGAGCACCGGCGGCTGACCGAACTCGGCATTCCCGTCGGCAGCCTGGTCGCCATGGAGCGCGAGGGCGCGCCCTTTGCCCGCTTCTTCTTCGTGACGGACCCCGACGGCTACAAGATCGAGGTGCTCGAACGCGGCGGCCGCTTTCAGTAGGCGCCGATCTGTTGCAGAATGAAGCGCGTGCGGGTCTCGATATCGGCCTTGGGCAGGAGCACCGGGCGGTAACCGAGTTTCGGGTAGAAATCCAGCAATCGCTCATATTCGGCGATTCCCTCCTCCAGCCCGTGGCGGCGTTCGGCGTCGTTGACATAGATTTCCGGCCATGGCGGGACCATGAAAACGGTCTCGTTGTAGCGAAGCTGCCTGACGATATCGGGGATTGCGGCTGTTCCGGTCGCATGGCCGAGGCCCGCCACGGCATCAACCAGGCCGCGATCGAAGAAAACGGGCCCGGCTTTATCGTGCATTGCCCGGTGGTCGGCGGCGGCCATTGCGACCGCCCTTCGGGCAAAGGCCGCCATGTCCACCCATGGCAGCGCCTTGCCCTCGCCGGCCTGTTCCTCCGCCACAATCCGGCGGCCGGGCTCGGGAACCACGGAAAAGCCCAGGGCGGCAAGCGCCTCGATCAGGCTCGACTTGCCGCCGCCCGAACAGCCGGAGATGGCGAAGAACCGTTCCATTGGCGTTCAGGATGCGGTTTCGCAGGCAATGCCCGGATCGTTCTCGCCGTTCATCACGTTATAGAGCGTCGCCCCGTCACCCTTCGTCCACCAGACATAGGGACCGGCCGCATAGCGCGCGCCGGAAGCGGAAATCACCTGGGCGGCGATGGTCAGGTGATCCGGCCACTCGAGCCGCGCCAGCGAAACCTCGCCGCTCGTCACGTAACGCGCCTTCAGCGTGAAGTCGCCGCAATCGTACACGGCCTCGGTGTCGATCGCGTCCGGACCGCCCGGCACCTTGATCGACAGCGCGCTCTGCGCCTGCGCCGCGCCGGCCATAAGCCCGGCAAACATGACGGACATCAATACTTTTCTTTTCCTCGACATGAACCTTCCCTATCATTGGTTTGATTTGAAGCGCCCAACCGGCTGGGGGTGCCGTTTCGGATAGCCGCGGCAGACTAATATGCCAGATTGATCTTGCTCAAGGCCGCGCTAAAAACTTAGCCTTAAGTCGTAGGCGTCTTGCGGCGGCATCCGGGCAGAAGCGGGTTCACGATAACCGTCAGCTTTGCCGAAGTCCACCCGGCCGGCTTGCGCATGACGGAAACCGGAAGAGACCGATATGGCAGAAGAAGCGGACCAAAGCCTTGCCCTCCCAAAGGCCTCAGTCTGCCCGGCACGCCGTGCGGACGCGGGAACGCACGGGTTCGCAATGAACACTCTTCAGCCCTTCTCAGCACGAACCTCCCGAGCATAACCCGATCACCCAAGGAGTATTCCACGATGGCCGACAAATTCGACGTCGCAGGCTTCAACAAGAATTTCATCGAGCGCGCCGCGCAGAAGCCGGCGATCGCGACCGCCGTTGTGCACCCCTGCAGCCGCGACGCGCTCTTGGGCGCCGTCGAGGCCGCGCATGAAAACCTGATCGAGCCGATTCTCGTCGGCCCGGAAAGCAAGATCAAGGCCATCGCCGATGAGAACGAGATCGACATTTCCGGCTACAGGATGATCGACACGCCGCACAGCCATGCCTCCGCCGCGCAGGCCGTCGCCCTTGCCAGCAAGGGCGAGGCCGAGGCCCTGATGAAAGGCAGCCTGCACACGGATGAATATATGGGCGCCGTCATCAAGAAGGATGCCGGGCTGCGGACCGGCCGGCGCATATCCCACGTCTTCGCCATGGTTGATCCGGAATATCCCAAGCCCTTCTTCATCACCGACGCGGCGATGAACATCAAGCCGGACCTCGCCGCCAAGGTCGACATCGCCCAGAACGCCATCGATCTGATGATCGCGATCTCCGATGTCGAGATCACGCCGAAGGTCGCCGTGCTTTCGGCCGTTGAAACCGTCAATCCCGCGATCCAGTCGACCATAGACGCCGCCTGCCTGTCGAAGATGGCCGATCGCGGACAGATCACCAATGCCATCGTTGACGGACCGCTGGCCTTCGACAATGCGATCAGCCTCGAGGCCGCCAAGATCAAGGGCATCTCGTCCGTCGTCTCCGGCGATGCCGATATCCTGCTGACGCCGGATCTGGAATCGGGAAACATGCTGGCCAAGCAGCTGGTGCTTCTCGGCGGCGCGACCTCCTCGGGCATCATCCTCGGCGCCCGCATCCCGATCATCCTGACGAGCCGCG
>NZ_CFHTCS010000260.1:0-6311 GCF_984369615.1 Martelella sp.
GAGCCGATCGACGAAGACGGCGCGCGCGGCGTTATCGTCAACACCGCCTCGGTCGCCTATGAGGACGGGCAGATCGGCCAGGCGGCCTATTCCGCCGCCAAGGGCGGGGTCGCCTCGATGACGCTGCCGGCAGCCCGCGAGCTCGCCCGCTTCGGCATCCGCGTCATGACCATCGCGCCAGGCCTGTTCGAGACCCGCATGAGCGCCGGTCTGCCGGACGATGTCCGCGCGGAAATCCTTGCGAGCGTGCCCTTTCCGAGCCGGATGGGCCTGCCGGATGAATATGCGCGGCTGGTGGAGCAGATCGTCGAAAACCCGATGCTGAACGGTTCGGTGATCAGGCTCGACGCCGCAGCGCGGATGCCGCCGAAATAAAAGCCGGCAAGACGAATTCGAGAAAGAGCAGAACGCATGACGAAGACCCGTTTCGAGAGCACCGAAATCCTGACCATCGAGATCGACGGCCCGGTCGCGACCCTGACCATGAACCGGCCCGAAAAGCGCAATGCCATGTGCGATGCGCTGCTGGACGCGCTTGACGCGTTTTTCAGCAAGCCGCCGGAGGATATCCGCGTCGTCATCCTGACCGGTGCGGGCGGTCACTACTGCTCCGGGCTCGACCTTGCCGAACACGTCGCCCGCGACGCCGAAAGCACAATGTATCATTCGCGCAACTGGCACCGGGTGATGGAGCGCATCCAGTTTTCCGGCCTGCCGGTCGTCTCCGCCATGTTCGGCGCGGTGATCGGCGGCGGGCTGGAGCTTGCATCCGCCACCCATGTGCGCATCGCCGAGCCCTCGACGATCTTCCAGCTGCCGGAGGGCATGCGCGGCATCTTCGTCGGCGGCGGCGCAACCGTCGGCGTCGGTCGCATTCTCGGCCCTGACCGGATGCGCGAGATGATGCTGACGGGACGCACCTACAATGCCGAGGAAGGCCTGATGCTGGGGCTCACCCATTACAGCATCGGCGAAGGCGAGGCATTGCCCCTGGCCCGCCGGCTTGCAGCAAAGATCGCGAAGAACGCCCAGCTTTCGAATTACATGATGATCCAGGCGATCAGCCGGATCGCAGACATGCCGCGCGCGGACGGGCTCTTTGCCGAAAGCCTGTGCGCGGCCGTATCGCAGACGAGCGCGGATGCCGAGGAAGGCCTCAACGCTTTTCTGCAGAAGCGCGCGCCTGTCTTTCGCTAGACCGGCTCTTCGCCGGCAGGGAGAGAGGCGGGCGGAAACACACGCGCATATCGTCCAGTCATCTACAGGGAGGAGAACCGTCATGACTGACAAGTTGAAAATGACCCGCCGCACGGCGCTGGCCGCATTGGGCACGGCGCTGGCCGCCCCCGTTTTCCTGCGCCAGGCGCATGCGGCGGAAGTGACGCTCAAGCTGCACCACTTTCTGCCCGCCATGGCGCCGGTGCAGAGAAACGTGTTCGAACCCTGGGCCAAGGAACTGGCCGAGGCTTCCAACGGGGCGATCGAGGTGCAGATCTTTCCGGCCATGCAGCTCGGCGGCAAGGCGCCGCAGCTTGCCGATCAGGCCCGCCAGGGCATCGTCGACATCGCCTGGACCCTGCCGGTCTATACGCCGGACCGCTTTCCGGTCGCCGAGACCATGGCGCTGCCCTTCATGGTGACGGACGCGGAAAAGACTTCCGTTGTCATGGACACGCTGATGCGCGAATTCGGCCAGGACGAATACAAGGGCATGAAGCCGCTCGCCTTCCACACCCATGCCGGCGGCAAGCTGCACACCCGCGACAAGGGGATCACCTCGACCGCCGACATGGCCGGCATGCGGCTTCGCGCGCCGAACCAGTCGACGGGCGAAATGCTGACGGAACTCGGCGCGGAGGTGGTGTTCTTCCCCGTCACGGAAATGGTGGTCGGCCTTTCAAACGGCGTTATCGACGGCTGCTGCCTGCCCTTCGAGGTCGTTCCGGCCTACAAGCTGCAGGAACTGACCAGCTATTCCGCCATGCCAGCCCCCGGCGCGCGCGGCATCTACACCAACACCTTCTCGCTGGTGATGAACGAGCGCGCCTATGAGGCCATGCCCGAAGATGCCCGCAAGGTGCTTGACGAACATTCCGGTCCGTCCCTGTCGAAGCGCCTCGGCGCCTCCTTCGACATGGCCGAGGCCGGCGGCGAAAAGGTTGTCCGGGAACATGGCAACGAGATCGTCGAGATCCCGGCCGACGTGATCGCCGAATGGCGCAAGGTTTCCGAACCGATCGTCGCCAACTGGCAGAAGAAGCTCGATGACAAGGGCTATGACGGCGCGGCCATCCTCAAGCGCGCCAACGCACTGCTGGACCAGGGCTGATTGATGGCGGAGAAAACCCCATCCAGCCTTCAGAAGCGGGGGGCATCGCGCCCCCGCTTCGTCTGGCTCTACCGGCTTTGCCTCGCCGCAGCCGGCGCGGGCGGGCTTGCCGCCTTCGCCGCCGCGCTGATGGTCACGCTTTCCGTACTGATGCGCATTTTCGGCTTTGGCGGCATCCGTGGCGATTTCGAAGCGGTTGAACTCGTCTGCGCGGCCTGCGCCTCGCTGTTCCTGCCCTACTGCCAGTTCACGAAGGGCCATGTGATGGTCGATCTGTTCACCAACTGGCTTCCCGCCGCCGGCCAGCGTCGTCTCGACGGTTTCTGGACCGTTCTCTTCGGGCTCGGCTGGTCGGTCATCTGCTGGCGGCTGACCCATGGTCTGGAGACAATCCACGGCTATGGCGACCGCACCATGCTGCTCGGCTTTCCTCTGTGGCTGATCTATCTGCCCGCCGTCGCCGGGACAGGGCTTTCGGCGCTCGTCGCCTTCATCATCGGCATTGACGATCTGGTCAACGGTCGCGCAAGCAATCCCATGACGGAGGGCGCGTGATGGAACCGATGGCCATTGCGCTTGGCATGATCGTCATCCTTCTGGCGCTGATCTTTCTCAGAATGCCGATCGCCCTTGCCATGGGCGCTGTCGGCGCGGCGGGCTATATTCTGCTCGGCGGCGCCTCGAGCCTCATCTTCTATCTCGACACCGCCTGGGTCGACAAGTTCATGTCCTATGAGCTGGCGATCGTGCCGCTCTTCATCCTGATGGGTCACATCGCCACCCGCAGCGGCATTTCCGCGAAACTATTCGGCGCTTCGAATGCCTGGATCGGGCATTTTCGCGGGGGGCTCGCCATGGCGGCCGTTGCCGGCTGCGCCATGTTCGGCTCGATCTCGGGCTCCTCGCTCGCCACCGCCTCGACCATGGCCCGGGTGGCGCTGCCGGAAATGCGCAAGCACGGCTATTCCGGCGCTCTTTCTGCCGGCTCGCTGGCCGCCGGCGGCACGCTCGGCATCCTCATTCCGCCCTCGGTAGTGCTGATCATCTATGCGCTTCTGACCGAGCAGAACATCGTCAAGCTGTTCCTGGCGGCAACCATTCCGGCGACGCTCGCCGTCATCGGTTTCTTCATCGCGATTGCGGTCTTCGTCCGGCTGTTTCCCGAGCAGGGGCCGAACCATGACCCTGTGCCCTATCGCGAGCGTTTCCGCGCCGTCCTCGGCATCTGGCACATCGTCGGCATCTTCGTCGTCGTGCTCGGCGGCATCTATGGCGGCTTCTTCACGCCTGCCGAGGGCGCATCGGTGGGCGTGGTGCTGACATTGCTGGTCGGCGTCCTGACGGGAGGCCTCACAGTCCGCGACCTGATCGGTTCGCTGATCGACACCGCCGCCGCCTCGGCAATGATCTTCGCCATCGTCTTCGGCGCGGACATCTTCAACGTGGCGCTGGCGCTGAGCCGCATGCCGACGGACATCGCCGCATGGTTTGCGCAGTCGGGCCTGCCGCCGATGACGGTGATGCTGGCGATCGTGCTCTTCTACCTCGTCATGGGCTGCGTGATGGACAGCCTGTCAATGATCCTGCTTACCGTGCCGGTCTTCTTTCCGACGGTCATGGCACTTGACTTCGGCCTGACGCCCGAGCACACGGCGCTGTGGTTCGGGATCATCACGCTTGTGGTGGTCGAGGTGGGGATGATCACGCCGCCGGTCGGCATGAACCTCTTCGTCATCTCGTCCATGGCGAAACA
Source organism: Martelella sp. (assembly GCF_984369615.1). Taxonomy (NCBI): domain Bacteria; kingdom Pseudomonadati; phylum Pseudomonadota; class Alphaproteobacteria; order Hyphomicrobiales; family Aurantimonadaceae; genus Martelella; species Martelella sp. The sequence goes on from NZ_CFHTCS010000260.1 coordinate 4,083, forward strand.
CATACCGCTGAAGACCATCTTCGGCGGCACCATACCCTTCATCCTGTCGGAGCTGTTGCGGATCATCCTGCTGATCGCATTTCCGGCGCTCAGCTTCTGGCTCGTGGACATCGTCGCGGGCTAAGAGAGAGGACAGACATGGCCAGACCAGAAAAAAACGACCCGGCAGAGGCCGACCGCAACGCGCCGGCCGCGACCGACGACATGCTGCGCGCGTTCATAGGCTACAACATGAAGCGGAGCTTCATCGTTGTCCGCGAGGACCTGCATCGCGTGCTGGAGCCGCTCGGCCTCAAGGTCGCGACCTTTTCGGCGCTCTCGGTCGTCGTCGAGAACCCGGATATCTCACAGTCTCAACTTGCCCAGGTGCTGAAGCTGGAGCGCTCGGGCATGGTGGTGCTGGTCGATTCACTGGAAGGCGACGACCTGATTTCGCGCAACCGCGTGCCCGGCGACAGGCGCACCTATGCGCTGCGCGCCACGCCGAAGGGTCGTCGATTATGGGAGAAGGCCCGCGCCGTGGCGACCGCGCATGAGGCCGCGCTGTTCGGCCCCGTCCTGGATGAGAAAGAGCGCGCGCTCCTCCTGAGCCTGCTCCAGCGGGTGAGCCGCGCGCTTTGAAGAAGCGCGAAGGGTCGGAGGAGGCCTTTCGCCGTCAGCGAACATATCGAGAGGAGAGGAGGTCCGCGGCTTTGTCTGCCGGAAACCCTCGGGAGGATGAGACATGGAAGCTCGCGCAAAGGACCTGACGCTGGTCGCGCATTCGGTGCACATCGAAACACGCAGCGACGGCACGCTGCTGGCCACATCCAACGTGCCGCTTGACCCGGTTGTCCGCCATACCGGCGAATGGCTGGAGACATGGGCGCGGGACGCGCCGGACCGCACCTTCCTCGCCGAAAGGTCGGGCGACGGCTGGCGCGAGCATGGCTACCAGGACGTGCTGGAGATGGTTCGCGCGCTTGCCGCGGGCCTTATTGCACGCGGCTTCGGGTCGGAACGGCCGATCCTGATCATGTCCGGCAACGGCGTCGATCACGCGCTCCTGTCGTTTGCCGCTCAATATGCCGGCATTCCGACGGCCCCGCTTGCCGAACAATATTCTCTGATCGAGGAAGCCCACGGCCGGCTCGCCTATGCGATCGCCAAGATCAACCCGGCGCTCGCCTTCGTCGATGATGCCGGCAAGTTCGCTGCCGCCCTTTCGCGGCCGGAGTTCGATCATATTCCCGTGGTCGCGGTAAGGACCGAAGGCGCGCCGCGCCCCGTGATTGCCTTCTCCGACCTGATGCGGGGCGATCCGGCGGTCGATCTGGAAGCCGCCCATGCCAGGGTCGGGCCCGACACGCTGGCGAAACTGCTTTTCACCTCCGGATCGACCTCCAACCCCAAGGCGGTGATGACGACCCAACGGATGATGTGCGCCAATCAGAGCCAGATGGCCTCGGTCCTGCCTTTCCTGAAGGAGCGTCCGCCGGTCATCTGCGACTGGCTGCCGTGGAACCACGTCTTCGGCGGCTCGCACAATGTCAACATGATGCTCGCCCATGGCGGCAGCCTCTATATCGACCACGGCAAGCCGACGGCGCGCGACATTGGCACGAGCATCGAGAACATCAAGATGCATCCGGGCAACCTCGCCTTCAATGTGCCGGTCGGTTTTTCCATGCTGGTCCACGCCATGGAGAAGGACCTTCACCTGCGTGAAGCCTTCTTCAGCGACCTCGACATGCTGTTTTACGCCGGCGCCTCGCTGCCGCAGGACATCTGGACGCGGCTTGAAGACATGGCGATGGAGGTGCAGGGCCGCCTGCCGCTGATGATCGCCTCCTGGGGCATGACGGAGACCGCGCCTGCAACCATCATGCTGCACGAGCAGATCGGCCGTTCCGGGGTGGTCGGCGTGCCGCTTCCCGGAACCGAAGTCAAACTGATACCCGACGCGGAAATGCGCTGCGAACTCCGGGTCAAGGGCATCAACGTCATGCCCGGTTATTTCGGCGACCCTGAGAAGACCGCCGAAAGCTTCGATGAGGAAGGTTTCCTCATCACCGGCGACGCGCTGCGCTTCGTCGACCCCGACGATTACGACCGGGGCCTTTATTTCGATGGCCGCGTCTCCGAGGATTTCAAGCTGATGACGGGCACCTGGGTGCAGGCCGGAAAGCTTCGCCTGGAAGCGCTGGAGGCGCTGAAGGGCCAGGTGCGCGACGTCGTCGTCTGCGGCCA
>NZ_CFHTCS010000261.1:0-6304 GCF_984369615.1 Martelella sp.
GCGCCGAGCGCCTTGCCGGCGGCCATATAGGTCGCGGATGTTCCGGGCCTCGAGCCGCAATATACGCAGACGGATCGAATCGTGTCGTGTTCGCTTGTCATGGTTTTACTGAACCCCATTTGGCTATTCCCGGTCAAGCGCATTGCAAATCGACCACAATCAGGCGTTTACCTTGTTCACGCTTTCCCGCAGGCGCGAATGAACACTTGTGTATAAACCGCACTATCGCTAGCGTTTTCAGCGAATTGACGTCGTCTGCGTGACGCCGTGTCTGGAGTGACGAATGAAGAACAACAACACACGTGTCATCATTGCCGTGCTTGTCCTGCTGCTGGTTGCGGCGGGCGCCTATTTTGCGCTGCGCGACCGGGGCGCTGAGCTTTCCGGCGGGCAGCCGACCGCCCCGGCCCCGCAGACCGCCGCACCGCAAAACGAGCCCTCCGGCCCGGACATGGAAGAAGAGGGCTCCGCTTCGCAAGACGAAACGCGGAACGGGACGGCAACCGCCGAATCTGAATCGGAAGTCACCGAAGACGCGGACGGCGGTTCGGTTGAACAGCAGCAGGCAATGCTGCGGATCCCCACATTCGATCTCCTGCGCGTGGAACCCGACGGCACGGCGGTGATCGCCGGCGGCGCTGAACCGCTCGGCCTTCTCGACGTGAAGGAGGAGGAAAGCGTCCTCGCCTCTTCGGACGTCACCGAATCCGGCGATTTCGTCGCCATCGTCGAGACCCCGCTTTCACCCGGCGATCATCTGATCTATCTGAGCGTCACCATGCCGGACGGACGGACGGTGCGCTCCGAGCAAACGGCCACGGTTTCCATACCCGACGGCAATAATGGCGAGCTTCTTGCGCTGATCACCGAGCCCGGCAAGGCCTCGGAAATCATCTCCGCGCCGGAACTGCAGACGACGACGGCGCCCGAGACTACTGTTGTAGCGACCCGCGAGACCGACGGAAACGAGCAAACGGCCGACGCGCCGGACAGTGGTCAGGATCGGGACGTGCTCTCCGGCGAGACATCCGGCGACGGCGACAGGGAAACCAACCTTCCGGCCGTCAACGTCGAAACGCGCGGCGGCGACAGCGAGGCGGCCGAAGCGGTCACGGCGGCGCAGGAGCCCGTCTCCGACCAGAAGCCGGTCGCCGTCACCGTTTCGATCAAGGCGGTTGAGATCGAGGGCGACACGCTCTTCGTCGCCGGCGAAGGCGAGATCGGCGCGACCATTCGCGGCTATATCGATGATGCGCTGGTGGCCGGAGGCTCGGTCAATGTCGAGGGCAATTACGTGCTCGAGGCGAAAACCGATGTCTCCGTCGGGCTCCACACCATCCGCGTCGACATGCTCGATGCCGACAGCCGGGTCGTCGCCCGCGCCGTGGTGCCCTTCGACCGCCCGCCCGGCAACCAGATCGCCGCGATTTCGACCGATCCCGACGGCACCAGCGCCGAGCAGGCCGACGGCACCCGGACCTTTGTCCAGCCGCAGCTTCAGGGCAGCGACAACGCCGTGATCATCCGCCGCGGCGACAATCTGTGGCGGATCTCGCGCCGTGTCTACGGTCGCGGCGTGCGCTACACCACGATCTACCTTGCCAACGAAACCCAGATCGTCAATCCGGACCTCATTCTTCCCGGACAGGTCTTTTCCGTACCCGTCGAGCCACTGCCGGACAGCGAGGCCGAAACCATCCACCGCCGCCTGCTGGAAGGCATGCCGGTTGGCCCGGAATACCAGCTTCCGCCGGCCGATCAATAAGGCGCAATTGCGGCAAACACGCCCTGCCGGCATTGCAATCGGTCGCAGGCGACCCTATCTCGCAGGACAAAACGACGCCCCGTGCGTCGTTTTCCCGTCTTTGAACCTTATTTGTTTTGGCTCGGCAAACCCGCCTTGAGCCGGGGGATTACCATGGCAGACCGCCAGAAAACCGTTTCAGCGGATTCAGCCAATCCGCTTCAGACCATCATCAATCTATGGCCCTATATCTGGCCGTCCAGCCGCCCGGATCTCAAGCAGCGCGTCGTCTACGCGACAATCGCCCTGGTGATCGCCAAGCTCATTCTTCTCCTGGTTCCTTACTCTTTCAAATGGGCCACCAATGCGCTGACCGGCGAGCTGGAGATCAACACCATCCTGCCGGCTTTCCTGTTCGGCGCGATCACGCTGGTGCTGTTCTACAACCTCGCCCGCATCGGCCAGCTCGGCTTCAACCAGCTGCGCGACGCCTTGTTTGCCAGCGTCGGCCAATATGCCGTGCGCCAGCTTGCCCACCGCGTGTTCGTCCACATGCACCAGCTGGCGTTGCGCTTCCACCTGTCGCGCAAGACCGGCGGACTTTCGCGTATCATCGAGCGCGGCACCAAGGGCATCGAAACCATCGTCCGGTTCACCATCCTTGCCACGCTGCCGACCGTGCTGGAATTCGTCCTGGTCGCGATCATCTTCTGGTGGGGCTACGGCTTCGACTATCTGGCGATCACCGCCGTTACCGTCGTGCTCTATGTCTGGTTCACCATCAAGGCCAGCGACTGGCGCATCGCCATCCGCCGACAGATGAACGACAGCGACACCGACGCCAACACCAAGACAATCGACTCGCTGCTGAACTATGAAACCGTCAAATATTTCGGCAATGAGGACATGGAAGCCAGCCGCTATGACGCCTCCATGGCCCGTTACGAGACGGCGGCGACCCGCATATGGACCTCGCTCGGCTGGCTGAACTTCGGCCAGGGCGTCATCTTCGGCGCCGGCATGACCGTGATGATGGTTCTCTCGGCAATCGCGGTGAAGAACGGCACGCAGACGATCGGCGACTTCGTCTTCGTCAATGCGATGCTGATCCAGCTGGCCATACCGCTCAACTTCATCGGCTCGGTCTACCGCGAAATCCGCCAGGGCCTGACCGATATCGAGGAGATGTTCCACATCCTCGAGGTCGACCCGGAAATCACCGACAAGCCCGATGCCGAGGATTTACAGATCCGCCAGGGCGCGATCGCCTTCAAGGATGTGCACTTCGCCTATGATCCCGCGCGGCCGATCCTCAAGGGCGTCTCCTTCGAGGTGCCGGCCGGCAAGACGGTGGCGATCGTCGGGCCGACAGGCGCGGGCAAGTCGACGATCTCGAGGCTGCTTTTCCGCTTCTACGACGTCAATGAGGGCGCGATCACTATCGATGGACAGGATCTGCGCGAAGTGCGCCAGCATTCGCTCAGGGAAGCGATCGGCATGGTGCCCCAGGACACCGTGCTGTTCAACGACACGATCGCCTACAATATCCGCTACGGCCGGACGTCGGCGACAGACGAGGAAGTCAATGCGGCGGCCGAACTTGCCCAGGTGGGCGATTTCATCCGGCAACTGCCGGAAGGTTTCGACACCCAGGTCGGCGAGCGCGGACTGAAGCTCTCCGGCGGCGAGAAACAGCGCGTCGCCATCGCCCGGACGATCCTCAAGGCCCCGCCGATTCTCGTGCTCGACGAGGCGACCTCGGCGCTCGATACCCATACCGAACGCGAAATCCAGGCCGCCCTCGACGTGGTGTCGAAAAATCGCACCACGCTCGTCATCGCCCACCGGCTGTCCACCGTCATCGGCGCCGACGAGATCATCGTCCTCAAACGCGGCGAGATCGCCGAGCGCGGCACCCATGACGACCTGATCGCCATGAACGGCCTTTATGCGCAGATGTGGGAACGCCAGAGGGAAGCGACGCTTGCCGAGGAACACCTGCGCGAAGTGCGGGAAAGCGACGATATGGGCGTAATCATGCGGCTCGATCCGGCCAATTGACCGCCCGCGCCCGCCACCGCGGAGAACCATTTTCAAGACACGGGGGAACCTGTAAGCTTCCCGCGCGTCAACCACAGGAACGGCGCGAAACCGCGCCCCGGAGCCAAGGATTAAGATGACCGTTTTCGATTCGATCAGGAAGGCGATCGTACCCATCCACAAGGAGGGCTATCCCTTCATCGCGATCTTTCTGGTCGCGACGCTCATTCTCGGCTGGATCGCCGACCCGCTGTTCTGGATCGGCCTCTTCGCCACGCTCTGGTGCGCCTATTTCTTCCGCGATCCCGAGCGTGTCGTGCCGCAGGATGACGATATCGTGATCAGCCCTGCCGACGGTCTCGTCTCCTCCGTCAGCGAGGAGATCCCGCCGCAGGAAATGGGTCTCGGAAGCGAGCCGATGCTCAGGATCTGCGTGTTCATGAACGTGTTCAACTGCCATGTGAACCGCGCCCCCATGGCCGGTACGGTGCGCGGCATTCACTATCGCCCGGGCAAGTTCCTCAATGCCGAACTCGACAAGGCGAGCGAGGACAATGAGCGCAACGGCGTGGTGCTGGAAACAGCCCATGGGGCCATCGGCGTGGTCCAGATCGCCGGTCTCGTCGCCCGCCGCATCGTCTGCTTCGTCGAAAACGGCGATGTGGTCGATGCGGGCGAGCGTTTCGGCCTTATCCGTTTCGGCTCCAGGCTCGACGTTTACCTTCCCGCCGGCGCCACGCCGCGCGTCGCGGTCGGTCAGACGGCGACTGCGGGCGAAACGGTTCTCGCCGTTTTCGGTGACTTTGAACTGCCCGTGGCCGGACGGCGGATCTGATGGGTCAGAATGAGACCGACGGGCCCCTCGCGACGCGGAAGACATCCGGCTCGGATCTGTCCGGCCGGGGTCCGCGTCTGCGCGAAATTCCGCTGCGCCTGATCCTCCCCAATCTCGTCACCGTCCTTGCCATCTGTGCCGGTCTTTCCGGCATCAGGCAGGCGATCGAGGGGAAGTTCCCCGAAGCCGTGATGATGCTGCTGATCGCAGCCTTTCTCGACGGCATCGACGGCCGGCTGGCGCGGCTTCTGAAGGCATCTTCGAAATTCGGCGAGCAGATGGATTCGCTTGCCGACATCGTCAATTTCGGCATCGCTCCGGCGCTCGTCTCCTATATCTATCTGCTGGACAATGCCGGAACGCCCGGGTGGATCGCCGCGCTGCTCTACGCGATTGCCGCCGCGCTGCGCCTTGCGCGCTTCAACGTGATGGCCGACCGCAAGCGCAAGGCCAGCTGGCAGGGCGAGTATTTCGTCGGCGTGCCTGCGCCTGCGGGCGCGATCATCGTGCTTCTGCCGGTCTATCTCGGCTTTCTCGGCATGGAGCCGAGCCGCGGCATCGCGCTTGCCGCGTCGCTCTATACGGTTCTCATCGGCTTCCTCCTGATCAGCCGCCTGCCGGTCTGGTCGGGCAAGAGCCTCGGCCTCAATGTCCGTCGCGAATTCGCGCTGCCGATGATGCTGCTGGCCGTGCTCTCGGTCGCGCTTCTCGTGGCCTACACCTGGCATATGATGATTGCCGGCTCGGCGCTCTACCTTGCGGCGCTGCCGCTCGGCGCCCGCGCCTGGCACTCGAAATACGGCACGCTGGTGATGGAGGAGGACGGCGATGACGATGACGAGGACGATCCGGACCATCCGCGCAAGAACCGGCTCGATCTCGACATCTGACCCGACCTTCCGGCAGCGGGCGCCTCAGAAGAGGTCCATCTGTTCGCCGGACCCCGGCTCCGGCGCGTCCGGCAGAAGCGCGGGTCCGATGGGCTCGATCAGATCCGCGCCCAGATTGCGGGCATTGCTGACAGCCTTTGAAACCGGAAAGGCCTCGAAGAAGTCGTCCGGCGCCGGCTTCATCAGGTCGGCCACATGGCGCGGCTCGAGATTGCGGCAATCAAGCCAGCGGTCGAAATCCTCCGGCATGATGATCACCGGCGAGCGGTCATGCAGTTTCGCCACCACGCCGCTTGCCTCGGTCGTCAGGATTGTGCCGGTATCAAGCTCCGTGCCGTCCGCGCCCTGCCAGGGCGACATCAGGCCGGCAAAGGCGACAATCCCGCCATGGCGCGGGCGGATCCAGTAGGGCTGGGCCGTGCCCTTGCCTCCGGACTTGCGCCACTCGAAAAAGCCGCTTGCCGGCACCAGAGCGCGAAAATGGCGCATGGCGCCGCGAAAGGCCGGCTTTTCCGCAGCGCTTTCCGCGCGCGCATTGAAAAGAAGCGGGAAGTCCCGTCCATCCTTCACCCAGGCGGGAATGAGCCCCCAGCGCACCAGAAGCGCCGTCCGTCCTTGACCGCCGCCGGTCAGTTCCGAGGCGTTGACCACCATCAGGATCGGTTGGGAGGGGGCGATATTGTAGCGCGGCGGAAACGGGTCGATCCCGGTCAGATCGAAGGCTTCCGCTGTCGCCTCTGGGCTTGTTATCAATCCGAAACGTCCGCACATTCTGAATAGATTTCATCTTGCGCG
>NZ_CFHTCS010000262.1:0-6294 GCF_984369615.1 Martelella sp.
GGCGAATTGCAGAACGGGCAGCGCATCAGCCCATATAGCCATACATCGGGAAGCGTTCGGTCAGCGCGACGACCTTTTCACGCACGGCCTTTTCGACCGCTGCATTGCCCTCATCCGAATTGGCCTCCTTCAGCCCGTCCAGAACCTCGACGATCAGCTTGCCGATTTCGGCGAATTCGGCCTCGGTGAAGCCGCGCGTGGTGCCGGCAGGCGTGCCGAGACGGACGCCCGAGGTGACGAAGGGCTTTTCCGGATCGAAGGGAATGCCGTTCTTGTTGCAGGTGATGTAGGCGCGGCCAAGGGCGGCTTCCGCGCGCTTGCCGGTGGCGTTCTTCGGCCGAAGGTCGACCAGCATGGAGTGGTTGTCGGTTCCGCCGGAAACCACATCAAGCCCGCCGTCCATCAGCGAGGCGGCGAGCGCGCGGGAATTCTTGACCACCTGCTCGGCATAGGCCTTGAACTCCGGCTGCAGCGCCTCGCCGAAGGCCACCGCCTTGGCGGCGATCACATGCATCAGCGGACCGCCCTGAAGGCCGGGGAAGACGGCGGAATTGATCTTCTTGGCGATGTCGGGATCATTGGTCAGCACCATGCCGCCGCGCGGGCCGCGGAGCGACTTGTGCGTCGTCGTCGTGACAACATGGGCATGCGGGCACGGCGAGGGATGCACCCCACCGGCAACAAGCCCTGCGATATGGGCCATGTCGACCATCAGATAGGCGCCGACGGAATCGGCGATCTCGCGGAAGCGCTTCCAGTCCCATATGCGCGAATAGGCCGTGCCGCCGGCGATGATCAGCTTCGGCTTGTGCTCCTCGGCCTTCCTGGCGACCTCGTCCATATCGATCAGATTATCGTCGCGCGACACGCCGTAGGAAACGACATCGAACCACTTGCCCGACATGTTGACGGGCGATCCGTGGGTCAGGTGACCGCCGGAATTGAGGTCGAGGCCCATGAAGGTATCGCCGGGCTGCAGCAATGCGAGAAAGACGGCCTGGTTCATCTGAGAGCCGGAATTCGGCTGCACATTGGCGAATTCGACGCCGAACAGCTTCTTGGCGCGCTCAATCGCCAGTTCTTCGGCAATGTCGACGAACTGGCAGCCGCCATAGTAGCGCTTGCCCGGATAGCCCTCGGCATATTTGTTGGTCATGATCGAACCCTGCGCCTCGAGCACGGCGCGCGAGACGATGTTTTCCGAGGCGATCAGCTCGATTTCATGACGCTGGCGACCGAGCTCCTTGCCGATCGCGTCGAAGATTTCCGGATCGGTGTCGGCGAGCGTGCGGTTGAAGAAGGTCTCGGTAAACACTGTCTGGCTAGTCATCGCGGGTTCCTCACTTGTGGCAGGCGGGCGGAAGCGTTCTATCCTCCGATCGATCATCGTGCAATAGACGAAAACCGCCGGCGAACATGGCCCGCCGGCGGCATTTTCGATCATGAATACGAAGGCCGCTGCCTCAATCATCGGGTTACCGAAAAACCGGCGCCCCGTTTTTCGCCCGACGCTCTATTCGATGCCGCTGGTCGTCTGCAGCGCCAGTTCCGGCGCGCCGTCGAGATTGTAGATATCATCGCGGAACTGAACGACCCCGTCCTTGGCCGACCACGCCGTGATGTAGACGAAATGGTTCGGCACCGGATCGGCAAGGTTCACCGGCGTGGAAATGCCGGCATGGATGGTCTGCTCGATATGCTGACGATCCCAGCCGGGCGTGTTCTTCAACAGCCAGACATCAAGGTCGCGGACGTTCTCGATACGGACGCAGCCCGACGATTCGAAGCGCACGATGTCGTTGAACAGCGACTGGCTCGGCGTGTCGTGCATGTAGACGGCATGCTTGTTGTGGAAGTTGATCTTGGTCGAGGCCATGGCGCTGTTGGGGCCCGGATCCTGTCGGAAGGTCAGGTTCGGCGCCTTCTCCGCGTTCCAGTCGATCGTCATCGGATCGACTTCGTTGCCCTTGTTGTCGTAGAGCCGGATCTTGTTGTCGACCAGGTAGTTCGGATCCTCGCGCATCAGCGGCATGATATCCTTCTGGATGATCGAGCGCGGCACGGTCCAGGGCGGATTGAAGATGATCTCGAAAATCTTCGAGTTGAGAATCGGCGTCGGGCGCGAAGGCCGGCCGACAATGGCGACATTGCGCAGCGCCACGCTGTCCTGTTCCACGGCCTCGCAATAGGCGGCCGGGATATTGACCAGAACATAGCGCTCGCCGAGGTCGGAGCCGAGATCCTCCACGCGCGTCAGGTTCGTCTCCAGCTGCGCAAGGCGGACGCGGGCGCTGACATTGAGCGCCTTCAGCGTGTATTCATCGATATAGCCGGTCTCGGACAGGCCGTGACGCGCCTGAAAGCGGCGCACGGCGCCCTGGACGTAGGAATCGTAGGAGTCCGAAATGCCCGCCGAGCGCGGCAGGTCGCCGGAAACGATCAAGCGCTGGCGCAGTTGCTGGACGGAAGGGTCGTAGACGCCGAACTGAAGCGGCACGTTGGGATGCACCTGCGGCCAGCCGCCGCTGGTGACGATCTGCTGATACTGGGCAATCGCCTGCATCAGGTTTGCCGGCGCGTTCGGTCCGAGGATCGGCTGGTTGGAACTGACGCTGGCCGGCGCGCGCGATGTGAAGGCATCGAACTGGTCATCCCAGTTGCCGCGTCCGGGCGTATTGATCAGCGCGTCGACAGCCGATTGCGCCGAGGCCAGATGCGGCATCGCCAGCACACCGGCGGCGCCGGCGATGAAGCGACGGCGCGACACAGTTTTATTGGTAGGCGTTTTCCGGTCCAGGTCTTTTGTCATCAAATCCAAATCTCGTTCGGTCCCTCGGGCGGCAAGGCCGCGCCCGTCTCAAAGTCGATGCCCTCGCACAGCAATATGGCCAATTATTGTCGGTTTTCAAAGCCGGTCGGAAGGCTGCCGTCGTCGATTCTAGCGCCGTCGAATGAAGGCAAGGTAAACCCAGAAGGAGACGTAGAAACCGATCAACAGAATGTGAAGCGCGGACAGCCCCGGCGCATTGCCGAAAATGTGCGGATAGGCGCTGTGGGCGACTATCTGGACGGCGGCGCCGAGCACCCAGAGCACGAAGCCCCAGCCAACCCCGAACCACAGTCCGGCGGCGGCCACGGGATAGAGCACGGCAAGCACCGCCTCGACGAGACGCACATCGGCATGCACGAGGTCGAATCGACCGGCCCCGCCTTCGGTCAACCCAATCAGCGCCGCCCAGCTGGAAAGCGCCATAACGAAAAGAAACACGGCGACGCACCGCTTGAACACCAGGAAAGCGGTCTGCGAAAAACTGGGTCTGGGCGCTGCGCTCGACTCTGAAGACATGTCCGCCTTATACGCGGCAAACGGCCGCTGACAAACCCGCAAAAGCCGGCGGCGATGTGACAAATTGGGTTGTTTTTTCGTCGGGACCTGCGTGCTACAAGCCTGATGAACATCAAGGGCACTGAAATCGCCGGAGGATCAGGATGAACGACGCCAACGACAAGACCCATCTCGTCGACCGGATCACCGGCCATCGCCGCATGCGCCGCAACCGCAAGGCCGACTGGACGCGCCGGCTGGTGCGCGAGAACCGGTTGACGGTGGACGACCTGATCTGGCCGGTCTTCGTCATTCCGGGCGACAATGTCGAGGAACCGATCCCGGCGATGCCGGGCGTGTCGCGCATGAGCGTCGACCGGCTGGCGGAAGCGGCCCGCAAGGCCGAGGCGCTCGGCATTCCCGCGATCGCGACCTTTCCCAACATCGCGCTGGAAAAGCGCGACATGAACGGATCGGAGATCCTCAACCCAGACAACCTGATCAACCGCGCGACGCGCGCGATCAAGAAGGCCGCACCAGGCGTCGGCGTGATCACCGACGTTGCCCTCGATCCCTTCACCAGCCATGGCCATGACGGCATTCTCGTCGGCGACGAAATCGTCAATGACCTGACAGTCGACCATATCTGCGCGGCGGCCGTGCTGCAGGCCGAGGCCGGCGCCGACATCATCGCGCCCTCCGAAATGATGGACGGGCGCATCGGCGCGATCCGCGAGCGGCTGGATGCAGCCGGTTTCCAGAACGTCGGCATCATGTCCTATGCGACCAAGTTCTCCTCCGGCTTTTACGGCCCCTACCGCGAGGCGATCGCCACCAAGGGCCTCTTGAAGGGCGACAAGGCGAGCTATTATGTCGACACGGCAAACGGAACCGAGGCGCTGCGCGATGCCGCTCTGGACGTCGAGGAAGGCGCGGACATGCTGATGGTGAAGCCCGGCCTGCCCTATCTCGACATCTGCTGGCGGATGAAGGAGACCTTTGGCCTGCCTGTCTTTGCCTACCAGGTCTCCGGCGAATATGCGATGATCCGCATGGCTGCCGAACGCGGCGCCATCGACGGCGAGCGGGTGATGATGGAGACGCTTCTGTCGTTCAAGCGCGCCGGCTGCGACGGCATCCTCACCTATTTCGCCATGGAAGCGGCGGAAAAGCTGGAAAAGAACTGAAGTCTCGCTTAGCATCGGCTGAGTGAGGCGTGGCGTTCTCGGGCGTCTGGAGCCGAACAATCAATGTTGTAAATAAACCTTGATTTATGGAGGGCTCATGCGCCGCTTCCTGTTCGTGCTGCTTGTTGTTATTGTTTCTTCAACCGCGCGGGCCGAAGAGGTTTCGCCGGAACTCCGCGCGGCGATCGATCGTTTCGATGCCCGTGACTATGAAGCGGCCCTGCCGGAACTGATTGCCGCTGCAGAGAACGGCTCCGAGGAGGCAAAGGCGCGCGTGGGTGCGGCCGAGGCGCTGGGACTTGCCGGCGAGCGGAATGTCGAACACGGTCTCGCCCTGCTCAGGCAGGCCGATGCCGCCAATGTTCCTGCGGCCAGCTTCTATCTCATGCAGTTCTACATCGGAAAGGAAAAGGTCGATTACGCAGAGGCGCTGCCCTATATCGAGCGGTCTTACGAACAGGGCAATGCGTCGGCGGCCTATCTGCTCGGCCGCTACCAGTTCAACCACCTGCTCGGCCCCGGCAATATCCGGCAGGCTCGCGATTATTTCGAGACCGCCGTGGCGAGAGGCCACGACGAGTCCCGCCCCTTTCTTGCCATAACCCGCATGATGGACGGGACGAACAAGGAGGAGGCGCTTGAGGCTTTCGGCGAGGTGCAAACCGATTCCGCATGGTTCACACTCGTGCGGGAAGATATTGCCAAGACCGCGGTGCTGCAGCAAATGGCGGAGAAAGACGCCGGCGCCTTCATCCGCGGGCCTTACGGAACTGAAGCATTCTGTGATCCGATATTCGAGGGCGCGACCACCCGGCTCCGCTTTGAGCGGGAGCTCGGCGGCATAAAGCTCTCAACCGGTGGCCACGGCATCGGGCTGCGATTCATCAAGGCCGGCGACAATCTGGTTTTGACGCAGCTTTCCTTCGACCTGTCCTACCAGGTTCTGTTCGGCAAGGAGCCGGAAGGCAAAAGCGATATACTTGTCGTCAGCAGCAACTACGAGGCCACGGACATGCGCGGCCTGATGACCCTTGCCAAGGATCAGGAGCCGCACGTGCGTCTCAAGGCCAGGTACGACCTGCAGGACTGCCCCGATCGCATGTGCCGTCAGATCATGAACGACAACATGTTCAAGGCTCTCGGCGGCGCCAACTATCTCTACCCCATCGGCGTGAACAGAGAGATTCACTTCTTCAGCATCAGGCACCCGGATTGGAGCCTTGGCACCGGCCCCATTGAAGCCCTCCACGGCACTTCCTATGTGCAGAAGTGGGACCAATACCTCGAAGCAGCTTCGCGCGCCTTTGACTCCGGCGAAATGAGCGGGCACTTCGAGATTTGTGATTGAACGATGCCTTGGCTGAACACGAAAGAGAAGTACCCATGACCCTCGAACGCGACATGTCCTATGCGCCGAATGCCGGCAGCCCAGCCTATTCCGGCGTTCTGTCGCGCCGGGTTCTGGCGTTTCTGGTCGACTACCTGATCATCGCGATCCTGTGGGTGCCGGCGGCGGTTCTGCTGTTCTTCGTCGGCATCGCAACGCTCGGCCTCGCCTTCTTCCTCTATCCGGTGCTCTATTTCATCGTCGCCGTGTTCTATTTCGGCTTCACCATGGGCGGCATCTCCCAGGCTTCCCTCGGCATGCGCTCGATGGGCCTCAGGATCGTACGGACCGACGGGCTGAGGATGGATTTCCTGACGGCCGCCGTGCATCTGGCGCTGTTCTGGCTGTTCAACTCGGTGCTGACGCCGCTCTTCCTGCTGGTCGGCCTTTTTACC
>NZ_CFHTCS010000263.1:0-6282 GCF_984369615.1 Martelella sp.
TCTTGCTGTGTCCGGCGAACCGGCCGGCTGGCGCGGGCTTTGACGCAACCGGCGGCACGGAAAACAACTTGCGGATGGTTGTACCTTTTTGCGCGGCGGCGTTTTAGTAAAACCGGGCAAAGGGAAGACGCGTCCTGTCCCGCGACCGCGGATGTTTCAACCGAAACAACGCCGAGGCGCCCGCCTCGAGGTTCTTCCGGTCCGGCCAAGACGCCCGGAGACATGGCCCGCTTGCAAATGAACGATCCCCGCAGGACGCATCGTTGAGGCGGCGCCGATATGAACCCAGCAAGCCCTTGCACGCCGGCGTGAAGACCGTCGAGATATCTGGAGACGACGCGAATGGATGAGCAAATCAAGACCGGAGCGGCAAGGCGATGGCTTCAGAGCCTTTCGCTCAGGGCCTGGCTCGTCTTCGGCTTTCTGCTCGCCCTGTTGCCGGTCCTGCTTTTCTCGGTGGTCTGGTACACGCAATACCGTCAGCAGGTCGCCGAACCTTTCCGCCACGTGCTCCACACCCAGCACAGGGTGCTCGTTTCGCTTGAGCGGATTCAGTCCAATCTCTGGGACATCGCCGCTTCGGTCAATGACTATGCCAACAGCGGCGATGAACACTACCGCAGCGCATTCGAGGCGGCCGAGCGCGATGTCGCGACGCATCTGCGCGATCTGGAACAGACGACCGCGGCCTATCCGGCCTTTGCCCCGATCCTCCAGGGCGTGGAGCAGCAATGGTCAGCCCTTCTTAAGGTCGCCGCCTCCGTGGAGCCCGAGGACGATGCCGTCAACCCGACGCTGATGCGCTTCGAAAGCGTGATCGCGGAAACCGGCAAGCGGGTCGAGGACATTGCCGAGACCATGCGTCTGATGAACGAGGAAAGCCACGCCCGCGCCCTCGAGGTGATGCGGCGGCTGGAAGTCTTCGCCATCATCGCGGGTCTTATGGCCATCATCTTCGCCGGCGCCGGCATCTATATCATCGATCAGGCGCTGATCCGCAGCACCGACAAGCTGGTCGAGGGCGCCATGCGCATCGCCGATGGCGAACGCGACCGGGAGATCGACGTCCGCGTTCCGCCGGAGCTCGCATCGGTCGCCGGAGCCTTCAACGCCATGCTGAAGCAGATCATCCTGCAGGAGAACAAGCTCGCCGCCGCCGCGCGCGCCGACGGGCTGACCGGGCTCGACAACCGCCGCGAATTCGACCGGGCCCTCGATGCCCGCATCCAGGCTTCGCGCGAGACCAACCAGCCCTTTGCCCTGCTCTTGATCGACGTCGACCATTTCAAGACGTTCAACGACACCTACGGCCACCTAGCCGGCGATGACGTGCTGCGCCAGGTCGCGGACGTGATTTCGAAAAACGCCCGCAAGGAGGATCGCGCCTATCGCTACGGGGGCGAGGAATTCGTGATGATCATGCCGGGCCTGCGCGCCTACGAGGCCGCGGCAATCGCCGAGCGGGTCCGAAAGGCAGTGGCAGAACAGGTGATGATCCTGCCGGACGGCGACGAACGCCACCTGACGATCAGCATCGGCGTCTCGGTGTTCAACCCGCAGGCAAGCCAGCCGGATATCGTTGATTTGGCGGACAAGGCGCTCTACACCGCAAAGACCGAGGGGCGCAACCGGGTGAAGGTCACTGCTTAGGCCCTTTCCTTGAGAGGAGCATGCGATGGCTGACAAGATCCTGTGTTTCGATATTGGCGGCACCGCAATCCGCGCGGCAACCGCAACCGACGGCGCGCTGCCGGGCAAGGTCTCCCGTTTCGAAACCCCCGCCGGCGACCACGGCGCCTTCCTCGCCCTCATTTCCTCCATCATCGATGACTTGCCCGAGCGCCCGGCGGCGCTTGCCATTTCTCTTGCAGGCATCGTCAATCCGGAAACGGGCAATCTGGTCGTCGCCAATATTCCGGCAATCCACGGCACCAACCTCAAGGCCGACCTCGAGGACCGGACGCAGCTTCCCGTCATCATCGCCAATGACGCCGACTGCTTCGCCGTATCCGAGGCGGTCTACGGCGCCGGACGGGATCATGACATCGTTTTCGGAGTGATTTTCGGAACGGGCGTCGGCGGCGGCCTCGTCTCGGGAAAGCGGCTGATCAACCGGGCCGGCGGTTTTGCCGGCGAATGGGGCCACGGGCCCGTCGTGCCTCTTGTCGTCGGCGAAAGGCCAATCCCGCATTTTGCCTGCGGCTGTGGCCTGTCGGGCTGCGTCGACACCGTTGCCGGCGGTCCCGGCCTTCAGCGCCTCCATGCATTCCTGCACGGCGAAACAAGGGCGGCACCCGCCATTCTTTCGGGCTGGCATGCGGGCGAGGCGCGCGCCGCGCAAACGGTGGAGACCTGCCTTCAGCTTCTTGCCGGGCCGCTTGCCATGGCGATCAACCTCACCGGCGCGACGATCGTGCCGGCGGGCGGCGGTCTGGCCCGCGATCATGCGCTTGTTTCGGCAATCGATAGCGCAGTGCGGCCGCTCACGCTGGCAAAGCCGCGGCACAGACTGGTCGTTCCGGCGACAAGCGGCGCGGAGCCCGGCCTTGCCGGAGCGGCGGCAATCGGCTTCCAGACGCTGGGGATTGCCGCGCAACCGGCCTGATCCGGCCTATTCGTCGTAGCGGCCGAACCGGGTCAGCATCTGTTTGGTCGCGATGCCGAGCAGAACGGTGCCGATCACCAGCGCCAGCGAAAAGGACATGGTGTTGGTCGAAAACCAGTTGGTCAGCACCAGGCGGATATTGTTGACCGAGAACGGCGTGTCGAAGATGAACACAGTCGCGCCGATGCCGATATTGTCGATCACCCCGGTATTGCGGTTATAGGTTGTTATGCGCCCCTGCACGGCATCCCAGTGCTGGCGCTTGGTCAGCGCCGTCATGCCGTTTTCCAGGTTTTCATGGGTCGGAGCCGCGATCATCGTCCACGCCCCGTCGTCATTGGGGCTCGGTTCCTGCGCAACGATCATCGAAATCGAGTTGGGCGGCAGATAATCGGTGTCCGGCCGCGGCAGGAAGCGCAAGGTCTCGAAGGAGAGGTCGTAATTGCGCTTTAAGTATTTTTCCACCTCGAAGATCCAGTTGTACCAGCCGGCCGTCACCGCCTCGTCCCATTCCTCGATCGTGGTTTCCGGCGCTTCGTTGTAATTGGCCTCGCCGCCGACCTGCTGCGTCCAGACGCTCCGGCTTGTCTGGGACACCTTGGTCTCGCGCAGCGCCTGAGCCGGCAACGTGCCGATCGCGCCGAGAAAGATCGCGTCGCCGTCACCGACATCGTCGACGGAATTCACCACGTCGACCGGAATCTGGTGGCGCGCGGCGTTGGCGAGCTTGGCGACAAAGTCGGAGGCCGCGCTCATCGTGTCGCCGTTCAGGCTGTCCATATATAAGGGGATGCGGTCCTCGTGGCGCGAATAGGGAAAGCCCGTCCCGCTCGTCGCCCACAGATTGGGCACCTGCGCCACCCGGCCGAAATTGGGCATCTCGAATTCGCTGGTGTCGAAAACGGCGAAGCGCGGCGTGTCGTCGGCGGTCTGGCCGGGCAGGCAGGCGGCGTCCTCCTTGGTGAGAAGCGCGGCCTCGAGAACGATCTTGTTCACGCCTGGACGCATGTGGCGCATGGTGAACCTGACCGGCGTGCGGCGCAGAACCGCGCCGTTGACCGTGCTGATCGGCCATGTCGCGGCGAGCTGATCGTTGACGAAGACATGCAGGCGGCTGCCGGGCAGCACGATCGGGCCGTAGGCGGCGTCAAGCAGAAGCCGCGCCTCGCCATAGGCGTCGGCATAGAAATCGGCGGGCAGGCCGATGGCGAATTCGGCGCGGAAAACGCGGCCCGAGAATTCCTGGGTCGGAATGCCGAGCTGCTCGAAGGTCAGCGTGCGGTGACCGGTCAGGAGCTGGGTGTCCTGCTTGCGCCAGGAATGGGTGGAATAGGCCTCGTCCTTCTGCGCGGCCGAGCGCGCCGCCGGCGCGGTGATGCCGTCAATCAGCGGACCGATGCGCTGCCAGGACGGCGCCACCAGCACGAGCACGCTCTGGCCGAGCGCGTTGGTGGAGACGAAGCGCGCCGACTGGGTGGTGCCGATATCCGGAAGCGCATCGCCGAGCAGCGGCCGCAGTTCGGCGGGCGTGCCGACATAGACCGGCAGGACGCCGGAGGCGAATTTCACCGGTTCGCTCTTCGAATAGGTAAACAGGGTGTTCGGCATGTCGGCCAGGAGCGCCAGTCCCTGTGCCAGTTCGAGGAGCGGATCGGCGGCGATCGTATCGGAGAGGCCCGGCGCGACGATATGGAACCGGGTGCGGCCGAGAGCATCGACGCCGACCGCGCGGATATCGTCGGTGGTCGACATCAACCCGGCATCGGGATTGTCGAACATCAGGAAGGTGCGTTCCGGATCGATATCGGTCCACAGATCATAGGTGGATTCGAGGTCGCAGTCTGTGCGGTGGCGTTGCTTGATCTTGAAGGAGACGATGTTGTAGCCGGGCTTGAGCACGCCGTCAGGTACATCGAAGCGCAGGTCGGACTTGCGCTCGGACGACGACAGCGGCGGGCTTGCCACCTCGACATTGTTGAAGGAAATCGTCAGTCTCGAAAATTCGGGCGCAACGAAGATCGAATTCTGGTAGCCGATGTTGAACTTGGCCGCAGAGCGCGCCTGTTCCTCGGTCAGGTACATTGACCAGGACCGTTCGACATTCTCGCCCTCGATGCGCATCTCGTCGGCGGGGATGACATAGCGGAAGAAGGGCAGTCGCTCGGCGGTCTCCGGCGTCGCGGGCGCTGCCGTTGCCGGTTGCGGCGTTGCGGGATCGACCGCCTGCGGCGGCGGGCCCGAGCCGTCGGAGCCCATGTCGAAGGGCGCGGCGGCGTCCGGCGCGGTCTGCGCCGCGGCGACCGCCGGGCCGGCAAGCAGGAAAACAATGAAAAGCAGGATCCGTCCCATCAGCTCTTGCCCTTGCCCCTGACCACGACACCGCCGGTATTCGGCTGGTATTTGCCGATAAAGTAGCTGAGGCCGCGCCCCATCTGCCGGATCGACATCTTGATGAACCAGAACGTGCCGCCAAGCGTTCCGGGGTCGTTCTTGCGCGACTGAAGCAACTGCTGCCAGCGCTCGGAATTGGCGAACATCAGATCCGAGACCATGGAATGATGCAGGCTGCAGACCGGCGCGTAGCGGCAACCGACCATGGCGAGTTCGCCCAGAGACCGCGCATGGCGGATCATCACCGGCACCTCGCCCGGATCACCGCCCTTGTGCGGCTCGACGCGCAGGAGAGCGTGCGTGCCGGGGCGCAGCCTGTCAAGATCGCGCACCTGCACCTGCAGGCCGGCGCCGTCGGTCGAGACATCCTCGATGGTGCCGCGATAGACGCTGTCGCCGATCACCAGCTCGCAGCGCCGCGACATCTTCACCCGGCGCGCCTTCTGCCGCTCGCCGACCTCCGAGACCACGCCGAGGGCCGCGGCCGTCAGGAACAGGTTGAGGAAGTTCCACCCGCCGACAACCCAGGTCACGCCCGCGAGATAGGGTTCCGCGTAGAGCCTGTAGGCCATCATCACCATGGCGGCGACGAAGACGAAAAAGATGATGAAGAACGGCCGACTGATTTCGGACAACCGGCTCTGCTCGATTGACTCGTCCTTCGCCGTCACCTTGAAGGACGGTTTCTTCGGATTGATGATGGCCGAGACCACGGCGGGCATCAGGTGGATGGTCTGGATATATTCGTAGAGCTCTGAAATCCACGGCCACCGGAACTGGCCGAAAAGGTAGTTCTGGATCAACATGTTCACGATCAGATAGGAGAGCGTATAGGCAAGAAACTCGCCGCCGGACGCGTCGAATATCTGCAGGCCGAAGAACAGATAGCACAAGGGCGCGATCATGAACGAAGCGCGCGCGAAGGGAAAAAGCCAGAACAGGTTGGAGGACATGTAGCAAAGCCGCTGCGGCAGCGTCAGCCCGCGCAGCAGGATCGGGAACTTGAAGCGCAGGATCTGCATCATGCCCTGGGCCCAGCGGCTGCGCTGGCCGATGAAGCTCGAGAAGGTCGCGGGCTGCAGGCCGGCAATCAGCGGCCGGTCGACATAGACGCTGTTCCAGCCGTTGGAGTGAAGTTCAACGGCGGTTTCGCAGTCTTCCGTGATCGAGACGCCGGAAAAGCCGTTCACGGAATTGAGCGCCTCGCGCCTCAGAACGGCGGCCGAGCCGCAGAAGAACGAGGCGTTCCACTTGTCGAGGCCGCGCTGGATGATGCCGTAGAACAT
>NZ_CFHTCS010000264.1:0-6205 GCF_984369615.1 Martelella sp.
GCCTGCAAGCATCGCCACGGCCCGCAGCACAAGGGCGTGCGCGACGTCAAGCGCGCGGGCGGCCGTGCGGCTGTCCTCCGCCTGGCCTGCAAGCAGAAGCGCGAGAACCGCAGACGGCAGCCGCGCGCCGGACAATCGTTCGCTCCGGCCAAGCCTTTCGGCAAGCAGTGCGGTATCGCAGGGCGCATCGCTCATGCGGCGGCAGGTCCCTCTATCAGGCTCAGGCGCACGGGAACCGATTTCGATGTCGGCGTGCCGCTCATCTCGCCGTAACTTGAAAGCGGCACCAGCACGTTGAGCTCGGGGAAATAGCCGGCGATACAGCCGCGCGGAATGTCATAGGGAATGATCTTGAAGCCTTCCGCCACGCGCGAAATGCCGTCTTCATCCGGTCCCGTGATCGTCACGCGCTGATGCGGCTTCGCGCCAAGCGCCTCGATATCGATCGGGTTGACGAAGACGACCCGGCGTTCGCCATAGACGCCGCGGTAGCGGTCGTCCATGCCGTAGACGGTTGTGTTGTACTGATCGTGGCTGCGCATGGTCTGCAGCACGAAGCGGTCCGGCGCGTCCTGCCGGTCCTGGTAGGCGGTCTTTTCGGGCAATGTGCCGGTGAAGAAGTTGGCGCGTCCGGTCGGCGTGTTCCAGCGGCGCTCGGCCGCCGCATTGCCGAGATCGAAGCCGCGCGGCCGGCGCACCCGCTCGTTGAAGTCGTCAAAGCCGGGAATCGTCTTCTCGATCAGGTCACGGATCCTGTCATAGTCCTCGGCAAGCGCCGTCCAGTCGACGATTGCCGAGCCGACGGTTCTTGCGGCAATCCCGGCGATGATGGCAATCTCGGAGCGCAGCTCTTGCCCTGCCGGCGGATTGATGCCCGCCGAGCCATGGACCATGCTCATGGAATCCTCAACGGTGATGAGTTGCGGTTCGCCTTTTGCATTGAGGTCGATCTCGGTGCGCCCGAGACAGGGCAGGAGATAGGCGTTTTCGCCCGGCATTGTGTGGCTGGCATTGAGTTTTGTGGCGATATGCACGGTCAGCCTCTGGCCGCGCAGCGCCTTTTCGATGAAGCCGCTGTCCGGAACGGCGCGGGCGAAATTGCCGCCAAGCCCGATGAAGGCCTTCGAACGCCCGGAAATCATCGCGCCGATCGCCTCGATCGTGCTGTCGCCGTTTTCGCGCGGGGGCTTGAAGCCGAAATTTCTCTCAAGCGCATCGAGAAGGGTTGCCGGCGGCTTGTCGTTGATGCCCATCGTGCGGTCGCCCTGCACGTTCGAGTGGCCGCGCACCGGGCAGAGGCCGGCGCCGGGCCTGCCGATCTGGCCGCGCAGCATCATGAAATTTGCGATTTCGCGGATCGTCGCCACCGAATGCCGGTGCTGCGTAATCCCCATGGCCCAGGTGCAGATCACGTTGTCCGCATCAAGATAGATCGCCGCCGCCTTTTCGAGATCGTCGCGCGACAGGCCCGACTGATCCTCGATCGCGCCCCAGCCGGTGGCGTCGATCGCGGCGACATAGTCCTCGAATCCGTGGCAGTGCTCGCGGATGAAAACATCGTCAAGCACGCCCGTTCCGGTCTCGGCTCGGGCCTTGCGGTCAGCCGCCAGCACGGCCTTGGCCATGCCCCTGAAAGCGGCCATGTCGCCGCCGAGCCGCGGCTGGAAATAGTCGCTGGCGATCGGCGCGCTGCCGCCGAGCACCATTTCGCGCTTGCGCTGCGGGTCGGCGAAACGCTTCAGCCCGCGTTCCTTCAGCGTGTTGAAGGCCACGATCCGCGCGTCCCGTTCGGCGGCCCGGCGCAGGTCCCCCAGCATGCGCGGATGATTGGTGCCCGGGTTCTGCCCCACGACGAAGATCGCATCGGCCTTTTCGAAATCCTCAAGCCGGACCGTGCCCTTGCCGATGCCGATCGCCTGGGTCAGCGCCACGCCGGAGGCTTCGTGGCACATGTTGGAACAGTCCGGCATGTTGTTGGTGCCGAAGATGCGGACGAACAGCTGGTAGAGAAAGGCCGCCTCGTTGCTGGCGCGCCCGGAGGTGTAGAACTGCGCCTCGTGCGGGCTTTCAAGCGCGTTGAGAACCGACGCGATGCCCGCAAAGGCGTCGTCCCATGTGACCGGCTCATAGTGGTCGGTTGCGCGGTTGTAGCGCATGGGATGGGTCAGGCGTCCGTGGTTTTCGAGGCTGTGGTCATCGAGCCTTGAAAGTTCGCCGACCGACAGCCGCCCGAAAAGAGCCGGATCGGCCCGCCGCTCGGTCGCTTCCCAGGAAACGGCCTTCACCCCGTTCTCGCAGAACTCGAAGGAAGAGCCGTGCTCGGGATCGCCCCAGGCGCAGCCGGGACAGTCGAAGCCGTCGGGCTGGTTCGCCTTTCTGAGCGCCTTCGCCCCGGAAAGCGGCGCGCCGCTCGAGATGAGCGATCGGCCGGAGGCGATCAGGGCCTCCCAGCCGCCGGCTGCCTTGCGTTCGTCCCTGCTGCCGTGATCCATTTGATCTCCCTTCGGCGTTCCGCGCCACTGCCGGTCTGCGCCGTGCCCGGCAAAGCTTAACAAAAAACAGATTCGCCATTCAACAGATTGCTTCGTCGCGGCGCGCCGGAGAACACGATTTTGCTGCTCTTGCCTGTCATCAAAAGGTTGCCCCGAAGCGATTTCCTTTCCGCCTGAAACGCACTAAGAGATGAGCGCGGGCGGAACCGCGCGTGAAGGGTAGCGTTGCTGACAGAAAGGTTTCCCAAGATGAGCCATCTGGATGAAGAAGTGCTGAAAGAGACCGAAGCGCGCGAGACGACCGATGATATCTATAACGAGGAGGGGTCGGTCAGCGCCGAATTCCTCGCCGGCGTCCAGCAGGCGATTGCCGAAGGCAATACCGACTATCTTCGCGAGGAGGTGGCGAGCCTGCACGAATCCGAACTCGGCGACGTCATCGAAGCGCTGGACTATGACAGCCGGCCCGAACTGGTGCGGCTTCTCGGCGACGAGTTCGATCTGACGGCGCTGACCGAGGTCGACGAGGCGATCCGCCTCGACATCATCGAATCGCTGCCCTCCGAACAGCTCGTCAGCGCGCTGAGCGCCCTCGATTCGGACGACGCGGTCTATATCCTCGAAGACCTCGAGGACGAAGAGCGCGAGAATATCCTCTCCAAGCTGCCCTTTACCGAACGGATCAGGCTGACGCGCTCGCTCGACTATCCGGAAAGCTCCGCCGGCCGGCGCATGCAGACGGAATTCGTGGCGGTGCCGCCGTTCTGGACCGTAGGCCAGACCATCGATTACATGCGCGAGGACGATGACCTGCCTGATTCCTTTTCGCAGATCTTCGTCGTCGATCCGACCTTCCGCCTGCTCGGCGCCGTCGATCTCGACAGCATCCTGCGCACCAAGCGCCAGGTGAAGATCGAGACGATCATGCGCGAGACCAACCACCCGATCGATGCCGAACTCGACCAGGAAGAGGCTGCTCAGGTCTTCGAACAGTACGACCTCCTCTCCGCCGCCGTCGTCGACAATAACGGGCGGCTTGTCGGCGTGCTGACCATCGACGATGTCGTCGACGTGATCCACGAGGAAGCGGATGAGGACATCAAGCGCCTCGGCGGCGTCGGCGACGAGGAGCTCTCCGACAATGTCGTCAGGGCGGTGCGCTCGCGTTTCGGCTGGCTGCTGATCAACATGGGCACGGCGTTCATGTCCGCGAGCGTTATCGGTCTCTTCGACGAATCGATCGGCCAGATGATCGCCCTTGCCGTGCTGATGCCGGTGGTCGCCTCCATGGGCGGCAATGCCGGCACACAGACGATGACGGTGACGGTGCGCGCGCTCGCCACCCGCGACCTCGATATTTACAATGCGGCGCGGATCATCCGCAGGGAGGCCGGCGTCGGCCTGTTCAACGGCGTCGTCTTCGCCCTGCTCATCGCGTTAGTTGCGGGTTACTGGTTTGACAACCCGCAACTCGGCGGGGTTGTGGCCGCCGCCATGATTATCAACATGTTTGCCGCTGCCATGGCCGGCATTCTGATTCCGCTTCTTCTTGACCGGGCCGGCGCCGATCCCGCCATATCCTCGTCGGTTTTCGTCACCACGACCACCGATGTCATCGGCTTTTTCTCATTCTTGGGAATTGCGACCTGGTGGTTTAACATCTAGTTTCAAAAACGTTTTCCAGACCAAACAAAAAATAAAAGTCGGGGCGCATTGTGCAGAAGAGATTTTATTCGATTACAGAACTTACGCGCGAATTCGGGGTTTCCACCCGGACGCTCAGATTCTACGAGGACGAGGGCCTGCTCCAGCCCGAGCGGCGCGGGCGCACGCGGCTCTACAGCGAAAAGGAGCGTGTGCTGATCAAGGAGATCCTGCGCAGCCGTCGCATCGGGCTGACGCTTGCCGAAATCAGGGACATGCAGAACCTGTTCCATCGCCCGCCGACCGAAATCGACCAGTTGAAGCAGACCATGCATGAAATCAAGTCGCGACGCGACGATCTCAGACAGAAGCGCCGCGACATTGACGAGATGATGGGTGAACTCGATATCGCCGAGGAGACTTGCCTGGCGCGTCTTGCCGAGATTGGCGTCGGCACCTGATCTTTCCCGCTTCCTTCCGCCAGGGCCTATCTTATGCTGCACGACATGGCGATCCGCCCGAGCGCGACCGCATCCTCGTCCCCGGTCCGGTTTTGCATCAGCGGGGCCAGCAATCCCTCCTGTTCCAGCGCCTCGAGCGTGCAGGCGCAGTAGGAGCGGCAGAAGTCCGCCTCGTCCGTCTGTGCGCACGTTGCCTGGCAGGCTGACAGATAGGCCGGCGCGGGGTTCGGCGGCGCCACCAGCGTCGCGGCATAGACGAGGCCGTAGAGGACCGGCTGGTGAACGAGGTAGAAGATCAGGCTGTGGCGGCCGAGAAAGGTCAGCGGGTTTTCCTGCGCCGGCAGCTGTTTTTGCCGCCTCAGCCAGGACAGCGTGAGTTTCGAGGCGGCGAACCCGGCGAGGAAGGGCGCAATCCACGGCAGCAGCGGCACATAGTCGCTCGACGGGTAGGGATGGGCTGCCATGCCGATCCAGGCGAGATAGCGCGGGTCGAGCGCGTCGAAGCGCATCAGATGCGGCGCGAGCAGGGCGAGTGCGGCGATGACGAGGGTGACGACGGCCGGCACCTTGCGGAACAGGAGACCGATCACCGAGGCGACCGCGATGATGTGGAGAATGCCGAAATAGATGATCGCGTTCGGCGTGGCGAAGAATGAAACCGCCGTGATCGCAAGGCTGGCCGCCGCCAGGATGGCGAGGCGTTTCAGGAAGGATCGCGGTCTCAGGGAAGCGCCATGCGCCATCCACAGGCTGTAGCCCGCGAGGAACAGGAAGCTTGCGGCGTCGAGATGGGCAAAGATCGCCCAGCCGCCGCGCGTTGAAAGACCGGGGGAGACATAGCCGAAGAAGTCGAGATCCCAGACGAAATGATAGATCGCCATGGCGATCAGCGCCATGCCGCGCGCCGCGTCTATCAGGTGGATGCGCCGGCCCTTCGTCGCGGGGCTCGTCTTCTCGGTCATGGCCGCTCTTCGCTTTCGGTTTGGGTGGCTTCCAGGATGGTTCGGCGCGCATCGGAGAAATACTGTCGCCGCGTCAGGATCATGAATACGAAGGCCGTCGTCGCCATGAATACATAGGGCCCGAGAAACCAGCCGAGATAGCCGATCGACAGGAAAATCGCCCTCAGCCCCGTGTTGAAATGGCGCGCGGCGATAATGTTGACTTCGGCAATCTGTTCGGCCATCCGCTCCGGGGCCTTTTCCCCGCTCGCGCCGTCGCGCATCGGCAGCGCGCCGAACAGAATGGTGTTGTAGTTGAACAGGCGATAGGACCAGCCGAACTTGAAGAAGGAATAGCCGAAGATCGCGGCGAGCCCGCCGGCCTTCATCTCGAAGGCCGCCCGGGTCGAGGGGATCAGGCCCGGCAGGTCCTCGAACAGCATCTGCGCCCGGTCGGCCTCGCCCATCAGCGCGAAACAGCCGCCGATGGCGAAGATCGAGGTCGAGGCGAAGAAGGCGGTTCCGTTCTGCAGGCCGGAGAGGATCCCACAGCCCGTCATCCTGAGGGTCATTGACTTCTTCCGGCCGGAGCCAAGAGAAAGCGGCGGCCTCTACCTGGTTGCCTCCGGCCGCTGCGACGAAGCGGCCGAACATGAAGTCCCCAACG
>NZ_CFHTCS010000265.1:0-6175 GCF_984369615.1 Martelella sp.
AAGGAACATATCGGAGAATTCCGCCGTTGCAAAGTCCTGAAGGAGACAGTCCGACCTCATGCCGAGGAACGCCGCCAGTCCTGCCATCGCAGAGCTTCGTGAGAGCACACCGGCAGACCAACCAACATTGATTTTAAATAGAAATTTCATTTCATACGACGGAATGTATCACTTTCTGTTACACAATCCGTGACACACAAGGCGGCGACGGTGTATGGGTCCGGAGCACCGGTTAGGAACCTGTGATCTCGACTGCTTCGCGCCCCCAATTCGGTCGTTCACCGTCTTTCCATTTCGCCCTTAAAGCAGCCGTGCGCTAAACCGCGAGTGAAGGCCGATAAGGGCGGAGAGCCGACTTGCGTTGCACACAGCATGCAAGACTGCGACGCAGGGCGGCCCTGCCAGCCGTCGTTCTCCAGATTATTTTCGATGTTTGCGGAAATTCTCAAAGTGGAACTAAACCGCACCGAGCTTACCGGAGACCGTTTTGCGGAACTGAACCTAGCCTGGTAGACCGTTGAATTTCTGGATGTCTTCCAAACGCGCCTCCCAGTCCGCTCGGCTTTCAAAACAGATATGAGCACTCGGCCGGATCTCAATCGCGCTATCAAGGCTCCCGGCTGGGACGACGACCAAGGCCCCTTCCAACTGAACGCTCGGAAGCGCTGATCCGCATGTGTTGCAGAAGCTTTTCTCGTGCCGGGTCCCAGGCACCTTGTAGGTCTGGACGTTCTCAAGACCGGAAACCCAGGACAGTTTCGCTGTCGACGAAAACAGATTGGCCGAATGGGCCGACCCTGTGTCCTTTCGACAACGCTTGCAGTGACACAGCAAGAATTTCTCAAGGTCGCCTGAGATTTCAAATTTAACGTCACCACACAAACAGGAGCCGACCGTGGTAGAGGTCATAATGAAACATCCATATTCACTCGCTTTCCTTGGAAGCCTAGCAGCAGTAACCCGCCGGATTGATATAGCCCGAGCCTTTTGTCCCCGGCGAGCGCGATATCTCGCAGTCCTCAACGCAGCAATAAAGCTGTAGGGCCAAATGCTCGATACGAAACCGTTTAGGGCTTCCGGACCTGCGCGTCAAAACCCCTGATCAGGGGATTCCAATCATTGGCTTGCTGAACAATAAGCGCCGACGGAGCTTTGTTTTGTGAGCAGTTCGGCACGGTTTTCCGGTCGTCGAAGCCGCTTCGAGAGCCTGGTTCCACCAGATAATTCCAGCGGAGCGATTATGCGGCAAGGCCAACCGACGACGACAACAGTTCGCACATCCATGCGCTCCCACAGCCGCCCAAAGGGAGTGGCCAAACGTGCGTTCCAAGCTGCTCCCAAATTGGCTTTGTTGGCTTCGACCGCGTTTGCCGTCCTCTCGGTGCCAGCGCTTGCCGGCGTTTTCATCGACACTGATGTTACCGTCGACGGCATCGACGGCGGGCCATACGGCAAAGCACTTTCAGACCCAAGGTTTGTTTCGGTAGGGGCGAAGGCCCCTGCCTCACTGACGATTTCAAGAGGGGGCACGGTAACGGCTCCGATCTCCAATATCGGCACCAATCTACGTGGCACTGCAACGATCACCGGCGCCGGATCGAGTTGGTATGGCTTCGATATTATGCGGGTCGGCTGGGCCGGCAACGGCGTGGCAACCATCGCGGATCGCGGCTCGATGACCGGAAAGGACATGGTTCTCGGCGTAGATAGTCCTGTGCAAGGGGCCGTGAATCTGTCTGGCGCTGGTTCAAAAATCGAACTCACCGGCAAATTGTCCCTGGGCGTCGCAGGCACCGGTACCCTGAACCTGTCAGGCGGCGGAACGATTGTAACAGCCTCCAGTGTCATTGGCGAAGACACTGGAAGTTCGGGCACGGCCATTGTTTCCGGCGCGGGGACGACGTGGACAAGCACCGGAGGCGTGCTGGTCGTCGGCGATCGTGGAGCCGGTATCCTGACGGTCGCTGACAGCGCAAACGTCATCGCCAATGATCGCGTTGAGATCGCCAGCGAAAGCGGCACTACCGGCACGCTCAACATTGGAGCGGCAGCCGGTGATACTGCAGGCGCCGCCGGCACGCTGCAAACCGGTGCGGTCGTCTTCGGCGCGGGTGACGGCAGCATCGTCTTCAACCACACCGACAGTGCTTATGTCTTCGCGCCCGATATCAGCGGCGCGGGTGGCGTCGAAGTCTATTCCGGCACGACCATTTTGACCGGCACCAACACCTATACAGGCGGTACATTGATCGAAGGCGGCACCCTGCGGGCGGGCGCACCCCTCGGTTTTGCGGACAATGCGGCCTACACGGTCAATGGCGGCATGCTCGATCTCAACGGCCATGACCTCACCATGTCCACGCTTTCT
This sequence comes from Martelella sp., assembly GCF_984369615.1. Lineage (NCBI taxonomy): Bacteria > Pseudomonadati > Pseudomonadota > Alphaproteobacteria > Hyphomicrobiales > Aurantimonadaceae > Martelella > Martelella sp. The sequence continues at coordinate 2,369 of NZ_CFHTCS010000265.1, forward strand.
GGAACCGGCGGCACGATCGGTCTGGGAACAGGCAGGCTTACGATCAGCCAGGAGAGCGATACGACGTTCGCCGGCGGCTTCACCGGTTCCGGCACGCTGACGCTCGACAGGAACGGCCGCCTCGAACTGAGAGGGACGACCAGCGCCTATAGCGGCGATGTGCGCATTGCTTCCGGCACGCTTGCGATCAACAATGCGTTTGCAAGCGGTTCCGGCTTCATTGGAACTGTCACCGGCGAGGATGGCCGCGTCGATGTCACTGGTTCGGCAGCCTTGTGGACAATAGACGGTGATCTGAACGTCGGACGCACTGGTTCCGGAGCGCTCGTGATCAGCGGCGGCGGCGGCGTCAACGCGTCGGGCAAGGTTGCTGTCGGAAGTGCATCGCTTTCCTTGCCGGCGGGCAGCATCACGGTTACCGGAGAAGGATCGCGTCTTTCCACCGGGACCGGCGGATCACTGGTCATCGGGTCGATTGTCGGCAGCACGCTTGCGGTCGAAAATGGCGGCGCTGTTACCAGCGGAACAGCCACGCTCGGACAGTCCGCATGGACGAGAGGCGCGGCGACGGTCAGCGGGACCGGTTCGCTCTGGACCACCGGTTCGATGAAAGTCGGAAGTGCCGGCGCCACCGGGGTTCTGAGGGTTGCCGATGGCGGCACGGTTCGCGCCACGGACGCGTTCTCCATCGGGTCACAGGGAACGTTGAACATCGGTGCGGCGGCAGGCGATACGGCTGTCGCGGCTGGCAATGTCGACACATTGCTGATTGATTTCGGCACGGACAGCGGCAAGATCGTTTTCAACCACACCGATACGGATTACACGTTTTTCCCCGATCTCAAGGGTACGGGTGGCATCGAAGCCCATTCCGGCACGACCACGCTGTTCGGCAACAACATCTATACCGGCGAAACCACGGTCGAGGGCGGCATTCTGCGGGCCGGCTCGCTGCTCGCCTTTGCACAAGGCGGGGCCTACACGGTCAATGGCGGTGTGCTCGATCTCAACGACAATGATCTCATTATGTCGAGGCTTTCGGGGACCGGCGGCACAGTCGACCTCGGAACAGCCAAGCTGTCGGTCAGCCAGAATGCCGATACGGTGTTTGCCGGCAGCTTCGCCGGCTCCGGCACGCTGGCGTTCTTCGGCCCCGCACGGCTTCGGCTGACAGGGGCGACCAGCGCCTATAGCGGCGAGGTGCGCGTCGGCTCCGGCACGCTTGAGATCAACAATGCGCTTGCAAGCGGTTCCGGCTTTATCGGAACCGTAGCCGGCGAGGATGGCCGCGCCGAAGTCAACGGCCCGGCGGCTTTGTGGACGCTGAACGGCGACCTTAATGTCGGTCGCCTTGGGGCCGGCGCGCTTGTGATCACCGATGGCGGTGGCGTCAACGCCTCGGGCAAGATTGCGGTCGGCAGCGCATCGCTGTCATTGCCCACCGGCGTGGTCCTGGTGGCTGGAAGCGGATCGCGGCTCTCCACCGGCGCTGACGGATCGCTGGCCATCGGGTCGATTGCCGGCAGCACGCTTGCGGTCGAAAATGGCGGCGCCGTTACCAGCGGAACGGCGACCCTCGGACTGTCCGCTTGGACGAGAGGCACGGCGACGGTCCGCGGAACCGGATCGCTCTGGACCACCGGTTCGATGAAAGTCGGCCGCGTTGGGGCCTCCGGTGTGCTGACGGTTGCCGATGGCGGCACGATTCGCGCCACGGATGCGTTTTCGATCGGGACACAGGGAACGTTGAACATTGGTGCCGTGGCAGGCGAGACGGCTGTCTCCGCGGGTGTAGTCGATACGTCAATAATCGACTTCGGCACGGGCAGCGGCAAAATCGTCTTCAACCATACCAACCCGGATTACGTCTTCGCGCCTGCTATTACCGGCGCGGGCAGTGTCGAGGTCTATTCCGGCACGACCATACTGACGGGCAAAAGCAGCTATACCGGCGGCACGGATGTGTTCGGCGGCAAGCTGGTGGTCAATGGCGTTACCGGCGCGGTCAATGTCGCCTCCGCCGCCATGCTTGCCGGCTCCGGTACGGTCGGGGATACGGTGGTTTCCGGCGTGGTCGCGCCGGGCAATTCCATCGGGACAATGAATGTCGCCGGCGATCTTGGCCTTGGCGCCGGCGCGGTCTACCAGGTCGAGGTCAATGACGCGGGCACGGAAGCCGGCATCAACAACGACCTGCTCAAGGTCGCGGGCGCGGCAACGATAGACAAGGGCGCTGATCTCGTCATCTTGGCGGATCGGTCCGGCGATACCGGCTCCGGCTATGATCCAATCAATGTCTATACCGTGGTGACGGCCGAAGGCGGTGTCACGGGTGGTTTCGGCAGCGTGACCGACAATTTTGCCTTTCTCGACTCCTATCTCGGCTATGACGCCGCCAGCGTCTATCTGACGCTTCAGCGAAATGATGTCGATTTTGTCGATGAGGCAAGAACGCCAAATCAGAAAGCAACGGCAGCGGGCCTGGACAGCCTCTCGCCCGACACCGCGCTTTATCGGGCGATCCTCGGGCTCTACGAGAATGAGGCACCTCAAATATTCGATGCGCTGTCCGGCGAAATCCATGCCTCTGCCAATACCGTTTTGCGCGACGAGCCAAGACAGGTCGAAAGGGCAATTCTCTCCCGGATCGATGCCGCCTTTGCCACGAACGGCGCTGAGGGCGCTGCGCAAAACGGCGAAGCGCTGGCAGCCGATCAGGTATCGGTCTGGTTCGATGCTCTGGGCGGGCTCGGGCGCTATCAGGGCGATGGCAATGCCCATACCGTCGATACGTCCGGCGGCGGAGCCCTGTTCGGCGGCGATGCCCGTGTCGGTCAGGACTGGCTGTTCGGCCTTGCCGCAGGCTACATGAATGCCTCGATCGACGAGAAGGGGTTCACGGCCTCAGCCGATACCGACAGCTACTATGTCGGCGGGTATGGAAGCACACAGACCGGTCCGTTCAGTTTCAGCTTCGGCGGCTCCTACGGCCACCATGCAATCACCACCAAGCGGACCGTCTCCTTTGTCGGACTGAGCGGACAGCTGAACGCCGACTATGATGCCCAAACGCTGCAGGCCTTTGCCGAAACCGGCTGGCGGTTCGGAGACGAGGCCGGATATCTGCAGCCTTTCGCGGCGGCATCCTATGTCAACCTGAAGACCGATGGATTTTCCGAAACAGGCGGTATGGCGGCGCTCCACGCGGCATCGCAAACCCAGGATCTGTGGACCACGACGCTCGGCCTTCGCGCCAGCCGCGATATCATGCTCGATGAAACGGCGGCGCGCCTTTCCGGACACGCCGGCTGGCAGCATGCCTATGGCGATCTCAACGGGACCTCGATGATGGCTTTCAATGGCGGCAGCGATTTCGGGATCTCCGGTGTTCCGACGGCCCGGGACGCGGCTTTGCTCGGGGTCGGCCTGTCTTTCGACCTCAGCAACGAAGCAAGCCTCTCCTTAGGCTATGACGGGCAGCTTGCTGAAGGGGTGCAGGATCACAATTTCAGCATGCGTTTCGACCTTCGCTTCTAGATCGGTAACGCCGCATGGGCCGGGCATGCACAATAGCTCGCAACATCATCAAAGGGGTTCTTGAAATGCCAGCATCCGTCTCATGCGATCTTCTGAAACGAAGCAGCCTGCCGCTCCTGACACTGCTTCTGCTGACCTCAGGCGGTATCGAAACCGCCGTTGCTGCAGAAGCGTGCGTTCAGGATGTCGACCGCATCCTGTCGATGCCGGCTGAACAGGCGGCAAGTACCAAGCGCCTCTCCGAAGCGCTTGCGTCAAGGCTCGACGCCG
>NZ_CFHTCS010000266.1:0-6172 GCF_984369615.1 Martelella sp.
GACCTTCTGGTCGAAGACAATCGCGGCATGATCGCGGTTCCGAGCCCGCTTTATTCGGGTGCTGCGCTGAACCACCTGCACGCCCTGATCAACACGCCGGAAATCGGCTGGACCTTCTATGAGGGCCTCAACGACCTCGACATCGTGCCCGAAGGCGGCAACGGTCCGGCCACCAAGGCCGTCGCCTCCGGCATGGCCAAATACGCCATCATCGTCGACGCCAACACGCTGCGCGCCAAGGCCGACGGTTCGCCCGTCGACTACATCGCGCCCAAGGAAGGCGTTTCCTTCATCGGCGAGCCGGTCGCCATCATGAGCACGACCGAACACGAGGAAGCCGCCAGGAAATTCGTCGATTTCCTGCTCTCGAAGGAAGGCCAGGAACTGGTCTCCGCCCAGGGCAATATCCCGCTTCTGCCGGGCGTCGCCGCGCCGGAAGGCTATCCCGATCTCTCCTCGATGAAGCTGATCGGCTATGATGTCGATGAAGCCGTCGAAAGCAACGAACAGGTGCGCGAGCAGTTCGCCGATATCTTCGGCCTGTAACCGCAATGTCCGTATCAACCGCAACGACGGGAGAGCGTCCGATATGGACGCTCTCCACCCTTGGCAGCCTGCTGCGCAATGAGCGCACGCTGATGCTGGTGCTGGCGCTGTTTGTCGGCATCCTGTCAATTCTGCCGCTCGGCCGGCTCGTTTACGCCGCATTCGTCACGGGCACGGGTTTCGAGCTCGATCGCATAGCCGATGTTCTGGGCGGCCGCCGCGTGTTCGAAGCGACCGTCAACACGATCTGGATTTCGCTTTCAGCCACCGCGCTTGCCACGGTCGCCGGAACGCTCGCTGCACTTCTCGTCGGCGCCAGTGACATGCGCGGGCGGACTGCCTGGGTGTTCGGATTCGTGCTGCCGCTGATGATCCCCCCGCAAGTCATCGCGCTCGCCTGGGTTCAGGCCTTTTCGCCGGCAAGCCCGGTGATGAACCTGTTGGGTTTCTCGCTTCAGCCCGGTATGCGCCATCCGCTCTATTCTGCCGGCGGCATCGTCCTTCTGCTCGGTCTTTATAACGCACCGCTGGTCTTTCTGGCCGTTCGGGCCAACCTGCGCCGCGTTCCCGCTGATCTGGTGGAAGCGGCCCGCGCAGTCGGCGCCACACCCTTGAGAGCGACGCTTGGCGTCATCCTGCCACTGATCCGCGGCGGCATCTTCGCCGGAGCAGCGCTTGCCTTCGTCTCATCGATCGGCAATTTCGGCATCCAGGCAATGCTCGGCATACCAGCCCGCGTTCCGACCCTGATCACGCTCATCTACCGGCAGCTGAATTCCTATGGTCCGTCGGCGCTCAACGACATGGCGCTTCTGGCCCTGCTGCTGGCCGTGCTGACCATTCTCGGCATGGGCACTGCCGGTTTCCTGAGCCGCATGGGCGACCAGCGCGTCGATGGCGTTTCCAGGCCGTTCAAGTTCCCGCTCGGGCATTTCCGCCTTCCGGTCACGGCTCTGGCGTGGGGTTATCTCGTGTTCGCGCTGGCGCTGCCGCTTTCGGCTCTTGCCGGCTCGGCACTGGTGCGCGGCTACGGACAGCCGCTCAATCTGGAGACGCTGACCTTCGAGAATTTCTCCAATGCGCTCTTTCATCACGAAGGCATTCGGGAGGCGTTTTTCACCAGTCTTTGGCTGACGGGGCTCGCTGTTGCGATCCTCATTCCCGTTTCGCTCGCGCTCGGCTATTTTCTGAGCTGGCGTCGGGGCGTCGCGCCGCGCCTGCTCTACCTCTCCTCCCAGCTTGCCTATGCGCTTCCCGGCATCATCATCGGCGTCGCCATGATCCTGTTTTTCCTGAAGCCACTGCCGGTTCTCGGGACCAGCCTCTACGGCACGGTCTGGGTCATCCTCGCGGCCTATCTCTCCAATTTTCTGGCATTGGCATTGCAGCCTGTCCTGGGCGGTTTCGAACAGATCGAGCGCTCGCTGGACGAGGCCGCGCAAGTGGTTGGCGCCGGGATTTTCCGCAGGCTCAAGGATATCATATTGCCGGTCCTCGCCCCGGCCGCCGCGGCCTCCGCCATCCTTGTCTTCATGACGGCGATCAACGAGATCCAGACGTCGGTGCTGCTGGTTTCCTCCCGCGCCCAGACCATCGGTCCGATGATCATATTCCTCGAGGAAGCCGGATCGTCGACGCTGGCCGCCGCTGTCGGCTGCCTGATGGTGCTGGTCATCCTCACGCTGATGCTTGTCAGTCTCACTTTCGCAAGAAGGCTTCCGCAAGGAGTGCTGCCTTGGCACGACTGAACGTGATCAGCGGCCTGAACCGCAAGAGCGCCGCCATCGCTCTGGTCGAGGCGGGCGGCAGACGTATCCTGTTCGATTTCGGCGACGGCCTGGATGCCGGCGAGCATCCCGACATCGATGTGATCGGCGCCGTCGATGCTGTCTTCCTCAGCCATGCGCACAAGGATCACGCCGGTTCTCTTGAGCGTCTCGGCGAGATCGGTAACCCGGCGGTATTCGCGACCGAAAGAACCCTCGATTTCCTTCGCGGCAGCCTTTGTCCGGAAACGGCGCATGCTATTCCCGAGCGGGGCTCTTTCGATGTCGACGGGCTGAAGCTTTCGACCGGCCGCTGCGGCCATGCGCCTGGCGGTGTCTGGTTCCACATGGAGACGGAGAAAGGCGGTTTCATCTACACCGGGGATATCAGCCTCGAATCGCAAGGCATGCCTTTCGACTATCCTCCTCAGGCAGCCACGCTTCTGGTCGATGCATCCTACGGTGACCGCGAACAGGATCTCGGCGACCAGATTTCGGCAATGGCCGACTATGCCAGAGGAGGCGCCGTGCTGTGCTGCCCCGCTGCCGGTCGTGGCACGGATATGGTGCTGGCGATGGCCTCGCATGGACTTGCCGTGCACGTCAGCGCGGCGGTCGGCGAGGAAGTGGAAGCGGCGACGGGCGAACGGTTTCCGGTCGTGAATGGCGAAACCGCGCAGCCCTACCAGGTGATTGTCGCGACGGAATCCAACGCCGAGGCCGGTCTTTCGGCCGAACTCCTGAAACGCGGCGGATTCCGCTTCGTCTTTTCAAGCCATGTCCCGAACGGCACGCCGGCAGCGGCCCTGATCGGGCGCGAAGAGGCCGTCTGGCTTCCCTGGAACGTCCACCCGCGCAAGCATGATATCCTCGCGCTTGCCGAGCATTGCGGTTCCCGGCAGGTTCTGCCCGCCTTTGTCGACATGGCCATGGCGCCGGAACTTGCCCATGCCCTCGGCGCGCGGCTAAGACTGGAAACCGAGACGGAGATATAGACCATGACGGAAAAACGCCTCGGCATTCCCGACCATGTTCCCGAAGCCGAAGCGCGCGAGGATGTCCGCCCGCTTCTATATCCGGTGATCGAAGGTTTCGGCCCGCACGAGAAAACGCTCTATCTCGGCAATCTCGCGGCGGCGGAAGACGCAGGCTGCCTGCTTGAAGCCGGGATCACCGAAACGCTCAACGTTTCGATCAACATGTTTCCGGGCCCGCTGAGGCTGGCCGATGGCACGCATGTCCGCCGCTACCAGCTCGGCATGATCGACGGCGCGGGCAACAGCCCGCATCTTCTCGCCGCAGCCGTCCACACCGTCGAGGGCCTGATGCGCGGCTATGTTCCGGCCAAGCCGCATTACCCGAAACATCGCAAGGGCCATGTTCTGGTCCATTGCCGCGGCGGGCGCTCGCGCTCGGTCGTGTTGATCGCGCTCTGGCTGTCCGCCTTCGCGGGCGACAGTTTCGACGGCTTCGATGCCGCGCTCGCTCACCTGCGCGCCTTGCGCGGCCTGGACGAGAGCTACCCCCTGCCGCCGATGCTCGCCCTTGCCGAAGAGGTCAGGCTGCGCAATCTGCTTGGCGCGGCGCGCTGGACATAGGTACGCCATGGTCGAGAAATTTGTTTCCGCATCCGATGTCGCCCGTCTGGCCGGGGTTTCCCGCTCGGCCGTCTCGCGCACCTTCACCGAGGGGGCCAGCGTTGCGCCGAAGACCCGAGCCCGGGTGATGAAGGCGGCAGAAGAGCTGGGCTACCGGGTCAACCTCCTCGCCCGCACGCTGCACAAGGAACGCTCCGATCTTGTGGGCCTTGTCGGGGCGAATCTCTCCAACCCCTATATCTCGGCACAGGTCGATGCGCTGACCGCGGCGCTTTACGAAAACGGACTGCAATGCATGCTGCTCAATCTGGCAGGTGCGCGGGACGATGTCGAAAACGCACTCGCAAAACTGCTTGAATACCGGGTGCGAACGGTGGTCTTGCTGTCGGGAGCCGTGCCGGACACGCTGATGCGGCTCGCCGCGGCCAATGGCACGCGTCTCGTTCTCATCAACCGGCCGCTGCCGGAAAATATAGGCCTTGTCGACCAGATCGAGGCCGATTCGGCTGCCGGCGGCGCGCTTGCCGCACAGCGGCTGATTGCGGCCGGCTGCCGCAACGTGGCCGTTGTCGTGTCGGAATCCCGCACCTCCGCCAAGCTGGCGCGCGCAGAGGCCTTTATCGCCGTGATGGAGGAAAACCGGGTGCCGGTCAGCCAGTGGAGCCAGGGTCGGAACAATTATGAGACAGGTATCGAAGCAGCGCGCAGCCTGCTCGCAAAGCCCGGCATTGACGGGATTTTCGGCGTGACCGACGAAATCGCGCTCGGTGTGATGAATACGGCGCGCCATGAGCTTGGCCTGTCCGTTCCGGGCGATGTCTCGGTGATCGGGTTCGACGATGCTCCGATTTCCGACTGGTCCTCGCACCGGCTGACCACCGTCCGCCAGTCGCTCTCCTCGCTGACCAGCGCCACGCTGAAGGCAATCACCGGCCCGGCGCGTGCCCCCTCCTCCCACCATTTCATCCCCGTCAAACTGGTCGAACGTCAATCGGTGCGGCCCGCCAGATCGGCAGATCAAGGCTGAGGAGGCTGAAACTGATCGCGCGCCGGCGGCATGGTCCAGCGCGTCTCCTTGCACCGTTTTCTTGCGCTCATGTCCCGCGCCATCAGCTTCTCGGCCGCAAAGCGGATCATCGCGCGGCGCAAATCGGCATCGACGCTCTTCCCAGCGAGCGAGCGCAAAGCCATCATGCCCTCGGTCATCTGTGATCTTTCCGTCAGGTCGGTCTTCGCCAACCCGCCCCTGCCGGAACGCCGGCGACCTCCCGCGGGCTACACCACGCCACGTGGCACGACCCGAAAGCTTACCTATGTGGGATTTATCGTGTAAGGTGACAGAACAGCGCGATGTAATGAAAAGTTGTCTCGCGGCTTGCCAAAAGGCTTTTCTCCAACGGGATTAAACACATGAACGAATTCGACTATATGGTCGAAGCTGCCCTCTATCCCGGTCGCAAGGCCAAGGGAAGCCGCAGCCCTCGCTATAAACGGTTTGAGACCGCTGCGGACGCGGTGCGTTTTGCCGTGGAAGAGAGGGAAGGCTGCCGGCTTCGGGGATCGGTGCTGGAGATTGACGAAAGCCGCTACGACGACAGGCAGATCCGCATGCTCTACGACGCGCCGGATTACCCGCTCGCGCGCGGCAAGAAGTGATGCAAGAGGCCGGTCTCAAGGGCGTATCGCGGCACTGTCCGCTGTGCAGGTAGGTGTTGAATGACGGTCTTTTCGGTGCGTCATCTCACGGTCTATCGCTATCGACGGCCGGTCGGTTTCGGGCGTCACTGGCTGATGTTCCGGCCCCGCGACAGTTTCGACCAGACGCTCTTGAGCTGCATGCTGAAGGTTTACCCGCAGGACGCGCGCATTCACTGGATCCACGATGTCTTCGGCAATTGCGTCGCGCTCGTCGATGTCGGCGTTTCCGCCTCGGAACTCAGCTTCGAGACCACGATCGAGGTTGATCACACGGCGCACATCCCGCTCGATCTGGAGATGGACCACAGGGCATCCGGCTTCCCCTTTGCCTATGACGCGGAAGAAGCCATCGATCTTGAGAAGACCATTGCGCGGCACTATCCCGACCCCGGCGATGAGGTCGGGCGCTGGGCGAAACGGTTCGTGCCCTATGGCAATACGGCGCGCACCGGCCATGTGCTGATGACGCTGTGCAACGGGATCAGGGAGAGTTTCAGCTATGTTCGGCGCAGCGAATACGGCACCCAGACGCCCGGCGAAACGCTTGCGCTTCGCAGCGGCACC
>NZ_CFHTCS010000267.1:0-6167 GCF_984369615.1 Martelella sp.
TCGATACCGCCGGCCGCACCCATATCGACGAGCCGCTGATGGTCGAGATGGCGGATATCCGCAAGGTCTCGAACCCGCACGAAATCCTTCTGGTGGCTGACAGTCTCACCGGTCAGGACGCCGTCAATCTCGCCCGCAATTTCGATCAACGCGTCGGCATCACCGGCCTCGTCCTGACCCGTATGGATGGCGACGGACGCGGTGGCGCTGCGCTTTCCATGCGCGCGGTCACCGGCAAGCCGATCAAGCTGATCGGTACCGGCGAAAAGATGGACGCGCTGGAGGAGTTTCACCCCAAGCGCATCGCCGACCGCATTCTCGGCATGGGCGATATCGTCTCGCTGGTGGAAAAGGCCGCCGAGACGATCGATGCCGAAAAAGCCCAGGCCATGGCCCAGAAGATGGCCAAGGGCAAGTTCGACCTCGACGACATGGCAGAGCAGCTGAAGCAGATGCAGAACATGGGCGGCATGGGCGGCATTATGGGCCTGATGCCTGGCATGGGCGGCATGAAGGAAAAGATGGCCGCCGCCGGCATGGACGACGGCGTGTTCAAACGCCAGCTCGCCATCATCTCCTCGATGACGAAATATGAGCGCGCCCATCCCGACGTTCTGAAGAATTCGCGCAAGAAGCGCATTGCCGCAGGCTCCGGCACGTCTGCCGCCGATATCAACAAGCTTCTGAAAATGCACCGCCAGATGTCCGACATGATGAAAGCCATGGGCGGCAAGGGCAAGGGCAAGATGAAGCAGATGATGAACATGATGGGTGGCGGCATGCCCGGAGGCATGGGCGGCATGCCCGACCTCTCCAAGCTTGATGCCAACCAGCTTGCCGAGCTCGAGAAGAAGGCCGGCGGCCTCGGTGGTTCGGGTGCTCTTCCGCCGGGCGGCCTGCCGGGCCTCGGCGGACCGAAGCTTCCCGGTCTTGGCGGCGGCTTTGGCGGTTTCGGAAAGGGCAAGAAGAAGTGACGGATGTCCCTGTTCTGGAAACCGAGCGGCTCATCATGCGTGCCTTCCGGCGCGAAGATTTCGCGCCGATGGCGGCTTTCTTCGCCGATGAGCGGTCGTTCTACTATGGCGGGCCGCTTCCGGCGGGCGATGCCTGGCGCAGGCTCGCCGCCTATGCGGGGCACTGGGTCCTGAATGGTTTCGGGGAATGGGCGCTGGAAGAGAAGAATACGGGGCGTTTTGTCGGCTTTTGCGGCCCCTGGCATCCCGCCGATATGCCGGAACCCGAAATCGCCTGGGCACTGCTGCCCGATCATTACGGCAAGGGCTATGCCTTCGAGGCGGCTTCGCGGGCGCTTCGTTATGTCTACGAAGACCTGAAATGGCCGACGGTGATGAGCCTGATCGAGCCGGACAACGCGCCTTCCATTCGTCTGGCAGAGCGCCTCGGCGCGACCGCCGAGAAGACGCTTGAGATTTATGGCAGGGATGCAGTCGTCTACCGTCATCTGTCGCCCGATATGCTGCTGGAGAAAACGGCATGAACCCCAAGCAACAGCTTCTCCAGTATCGCCAGTCGATCGACAATCTCGATGCCGCGCTGGTGCATATTCTCGCCGAACGGTTCCGCTGCACCAAGGCGGTGGGGCACCTGAAGGCCGAGCATGACCTGCCGCCGGCCGACCCGGCGCGCGAGGAACAGCAGATTTCGCGGTTGAGGGCGCTGGCCAAGAGCGCCGATCTTGACCCCGATTTTGCCGAGACTTTCCTGAATTTCATCATCAAGGAAGTCATCCGGCATCATGAGCAGATCGCCGCCCAGCATGGCGGTCAGGAGAAATAGGCCGGTTCCCGGTCGATGAGAATGCCCCGTCAATGCGATACCGGCGCGCGCTGATTGCAGAAGACAGGGTCACGAAAACGAATGGACTGCGGTCCGACAGAAATGCCTTTAAGGAGAAAACAAAATGGCAATCAAGATCAGACTCGCCCGCGGCGGTTCCAAGAAGCGCCCCTACTATCACATCGTTGCCGCCGACGAGCGTTCGCCGCGTGACGGCCGCTTCATCGAGAAGCTCGGCCACTGGAACCCGATGCTGCCGAAGGATTCGGAAGAGCGCGTCGTCTTCGACGAAGAGCGGGTGAAGTACTGGCTCGGAACCGGCGCCCAGCCGACCGATCGCGTCCTGCGCTTCCTCGCCGAAGCCGGCATTGTCGAGCGCAAGGCCCGCAACAACCCGAACAAGGCAAAGCCCGGCAAGAAGGCCGAGGAGCGCGCTGCCGAAAAGAAGCAGAAGGCTGAAGAAGCCGCTGCCGCTGCTGCAGAAGCCGCTGCCGAAGCTTCGGAATAAGCCGGATTGCCGTCAGCCGTTTGCCCCTCGTCGGGTGGAAGAACGGTTTTCAGGCATCGAACAGGGGCCGGGCGCATGCGTCCGGCCTTTTCCTTTGCGCCAAAAGGGCATAGATAGCCATAAACGGCAGGAAAGAACGACGATGGCAAAGCTCAATGACCCGATCCTGATGGCAACCGTTGGCGCGGCGCAGGGCTTGCGCGGCGATGTCAGGGTGCGCTGCTTTACCGCAAATCCGCTGACGGTCGGCGACTACGGCAATCTTCATGCGGAAGACGGGCGCGTGTTCGAGATCCTCGAGACGCGTCCGGGCAAGAACAACATGATCGTGATCCGCTTTCGCGGCGTGAACGACCGGACCGCGGCGGAAGCCCTGCGCGGCCTCAATCTCTATGTCGAACGCGACAACCTGCCCGATGACGAGCTCGAGGACGAGGAATATTTCTATGCCGACCTCGAAGGCCTCAACGTCTTTGACGATGCCGGCAACAGCTATGGCGCGATCAGCGCGATCTTCGATTTCGGCGCCGGCGATCTGCTGGAGCTGAAGGGGCCGGGCCGTCGCCCGGTGCTGATCCCGTTCAACGAGCGCGCCGTGCTGGAGATCGATTTCGAGGACCGCCGGGTGCTGATCGCCCCCGTGGCCGCCGGTCTCGTCGGTGACGGCGATGGCGACGCGCCGGACTTTCCCGGTCCCGGCGGCCGGTAGCGGGCGCGATGTCCTTCAAGGCAACCGTACTGACGCTTTATCCGGAGATGTTTCCCGGCCATCTCGGCACGTCGCTGGCAGGGCGTGCGGCCGAGCGCGGGCAATGGTCGCTCGAGGCCGTCAATATCCGCGATTTTGCCGAGGATCGCCACCGCAGCGTCGACGATACGCCGTCTGGCGGCGGCGCGGGCATGGTGCTGAGGCCGGATATTCTGGCGCGCGCTATCGATGCCGTTTCCGCCAATGACGACCGTCCGCGCCTCCTGATGAGTCCGCGCGGCAAACCCTTAACGCAGGCGCGCGTACGCGCACTGGCCGACGGCCCGGGGGCCGTGATCGTCTGCGGCCGGTTCGAGGGCATCGACCAGCGGGTCATCGACCGGCGCGGCCTCGAGGAGGTTTCGGTCGGCGACTATATCCTCTCCGGCGGCGAACCGGCGGCGCTTGTGCTGCTCGATGCGGTCGTGCGCGTGCTTCCGGGCGTCATGGGCAATGCGCTTTCCGGCACCCATGAGAGTTTCGAGCACGGTCTGCTGGAGCACCCGCATTATACCCGGCCCGCCGAGTGGGAGGGCGAGACGATCCCGGACGTGCTGACGTCGGGCAACCACGCGGCGATCGAAAAGTGGCGGCATGAGCAGGCATTGCGGCTGACCGCTGAACGGCGGCCGGATCTGATGGCGGGAGGAGAACGGCATGAAGAGTGACGCGCTGCGGCTTGAGCCATTCGATCCGTCGCATTTCGACACGGTCGCCGGCTGGTTTGCGGATGCGAGAGCCGCTGCCCTCTGGGGCGGCACGCAGCTTCCCTTTCCCTTCAGCTATGGCCAGCTTTGCCAGGGGGCCGCCGACATGCTCGGCGCGAAGCCCGCGCTCGCCTGTTTCTCCGCGAGGCGCGGAGAAACGCTGGCAGGTCATGGCCAGATCGTTTTCGACCGGCTGAACGGCGTGGGCAGGCTTTGCCGGATCGCTGTTGCGCCGGAATTGCGGGGCAGCGGGCTTTCGCGCGCTATGCTTGGACTGCTGGTGAATGAGGCGTTCAGGGAAGCCGCCATCATGCGGGTCGAGCTCAACGTCTACGACCTCAACGTGGCGGCCATCCGGGCCTACAAGGGGATTGGTTTTACCGAGGAGGGGGTTCGCCGCTCCTCGGCCCGTTTCGGCGAGGAACGCTGGGATACGGTGATGATGGGCCTGTTGCGCACGGAATGGGAGAAGGCCCGGCATGATTGTGCCGGTCATGTCGCGCAAAAGGGGTGACAAAGGCCGGAAAATCGTCTATAGGCCCGCCCTGACCGGGTGTTCCGGTTACCGAAAAGAACAACCGCGTAACGCTCCCGCCTTCAAGACAAGGCAAATCCGGAGGCATTGACCAAAGGATGATTGTCGAGCGCTCTGGCCGTTAAAGCAAGATATCAAGAGGTTAGACCGATGAACATCATCGAGCAGCTCGAAGCTGAAGAAACCGCGCGCATCGCCGAGCAGCGCGAACTCCCCCCGTTTGAAGCCGGTGACACCGTTCGCGTCAACGTCCGCGTCACGGAGGGCACCCGCACCCGCGTCCAGGCCTTCGAAGGCGTCTGCATCGCCCGTTCCGGCGGCGGCATCCACGAGAACTTCACCGTTCGCAAGATTTCCTACGGCGAAGGCGTCGAGCGCGTATTCCCCGTCTATTCCCCCCAGGTCGAGGGCGTCGAAGTGATCCGCCGCGGTAAGGTTCGCCGCGCGAAGCTCTACTATCTGCGCGACCGTCGCGGCAAGTCGGCCCGTATCGCGGAAAACACCTCCGTGCGTTCGCGCCGCCTCAACGACGAGGCCCGCGAGGCGGCAGCGGCCGCCCGCGCCGCCGCCAAGGCGGAGAAGGAAGCTGCAGCCGCAGCCAAGAGCGAATAAGCCTTTTTCGCTTTTGAAATCGTTTCGGGAAGCCGCCTTCGGGCGGCTTCTTTGCGTTTTGCGATCCGTCCGGCGGTTTTGACAAGAAAAAGCCGGAATCGCTTCCTATCTCCGTTCTCCCTTGAATTGTGAAGCCGCAACCGACTCTTTTCTTTGGTTGTGGCCAAACGGAGTAGAAATGTCTCTTACACGCGCCATTGTGGCAGGCGCCGGCAACCCGATGATCCTGGGGCCCATTGCCACACCCGTGCTCGCTGCGACCGCAAAGGGTCGTGACCGTTTCGTTTTCGACGACGAGGACGCGGCGGAGTGGCACGACAGGCGCGGCATGTCGGCGGACCCCCTTCTCGTCTTCCTCAAGACGCGTGCGAGCCACGTCCGGGGCTAGCGCATCGGCCCGAAAATCGGAATCGGTTTTCGGAAAGCACGATGCGCAAATTCAATTGCTAGAGCGTCCTTTGTGCGTCCGAATGGACGCACGGCGCTCTAGTTTTGAACCATTCTCGTAAATGATTGCCGGAGCCCGAGAAAGCTGGTAAAGACCGGCCCATGAGGATCATTGACAGAAAGAGCGCGGCCGTTACCTTCAGGCCCTTCGTGCTGCAGGACAGAAAGCGCCTGCCGAGCCGCTTCTTTGCGATGATTTCCGGCGCGCTCAACGCCCGACTTAGCTGACGCTTGTTGCAAGGCAATGCCGGCAGCGGGCAACCGCGCCCTTTCCTGTTCATCGAAAAATGGGTTACGAAATCATGAGCAAGGCTCGCACAATCTATGACAAGATCTGGGACGATCATCTGGTGGACAGCCAGGATGACGGCACCTGTCTCATCTATATCGACCGTCATCTGGTCCATGAAGTGACCAGCCCGCAGGCGTTCGAAGGTCTGCGGCTTGCAGGCCGCACGGTCCACGCGCCGGCAAAGACGCTGGCCGTGGTCGACCACAACGTTCCGACCACGCCCGACCGCGTCAACGGCATCAAGAACGAGGAAAGCCGCATCCAGGTGGCGGCCCTTGCCCAGAACGCGCTCGATTTCGGCGTCGAATATTACTCCGAAAAGGACAAGCGCCAGGGCATCGTCCATATCGTCGGGCCGGAACAAGGCTTCACCCTTCCGGGCATGACGATCGTCTGCGGCGACAGCCACACCTCCACGCACGGCGCATTCGGCGCGCTGGCGCACGGCATCGGCACGTCGGAGGTGGAGCATGTGCTCGCCACCCAGACGCTGATCCAGTCGAAGGCCAGGAACATGCTGG
>NZ_CFHTCS010000268.1:0-6160 GCF_984369615.1 Martelella sp.
GCGACCACGCCCGGCAGATGATAGGTGGCCATCGCGTTCGTTGCGGCAATGCAAACCTCGCCCTCCACGGCCTGGGAATGGCCGGAGGCGGCAAGGGAAATACTGTTGGCGGCATTGTTCATGTCCCGCGCGTGGCCGAGAAGCTGGCGTCCGGCCGCCGTCAGCGTCATCGAACGGGTGCCGCGCTCGAACAGCGTCACGCCGAGGCTTTCCTCAAGGCCCGCCACCTGGCGGCTCAGTGTCGGCTGGGTGACCTTGAGCGCGCGGGCAGCTGCCGACAACGAGCCTTCCTCGGCCGTCGCCAGAAAGGCGCGAACCTGGTTCCAGTCATATCTGACAGCGTCCCATATCATCCATCTGCGTATAACAGCTCAAGGAATTTAGGCAATTCCCGCATAGTCTGAAAGTCTCTATCACTGCGGTCAACATCACGGCGGTTCAGCTGCAAATTGAACCGCGCCGCAACACGCTATGCAGGAGCCCGACAATGGCAGCCGACAAGAAAAAGTTCTGGGACAAGATCGCGGACAAGTACTCCCGCGACCCGGTCGCCGATCCGCAATCCTACCAGATCAAGCTCGACATCACGCGCGAGTATTTCCATCCGGACATGCGGGTGCTGGAGATCGGTTGCGGCACGGGCTCGACCGCGCTTTATCACGCGCCCGCCGTCGCCCGGATCGACGCCTTTGACCTTTCCGACACCATGATCGCGATTGCAAAACGGAAGGCTGAGGATGCCGCGGTCACCAATGTTCACTTTCGCCAGGGTGATGTGACCGCGATGAATGGCTCAGACGGGCTTTATGATGCGGTGATGGCCCATTCGCTGCTGCATCTGCTGGAAGAGCGCGAACGGGTGCTTGAAAAAGTTCACGCCATGCTGAAGCCCGGCGGCGTTTTCATTTCCTCCACCGCCTGTCTCCGCGACTTCTCCTGGTATATCCGTGCGGCGCTCCCGGTGATGCAGATGGTCGGCAAGGCGCCTTACGTTGGCAGCTTCACCCAGGAAGGGCTGATCAACGAAATGGCCCGCGCCGGGTTCTCCGTTGTCCACCAGTGGTGCCCCGGCAAGAACAAGGCGACGTTTCTGGTCGCGACCCGGGCGCCTTGAGGCGGACAGGAGCGCGGCATAGATTTTCGCGGATTTTGCCGGTTTCCCATGCTACAACGCGCCCATGACCGACAGCCAAGCCTTTTCACCCGAAGAAATCGACCGTTACGCCCGCCACATCGTGCTGCCGGAGATCGGCGGCGCGGGCCAGCAGGCGTTGAAACGCGCCCGGGTGCTGGTGATCGGCGCCGGCGGGCTCGGCAGCCCCATCCTGTCCTATCTCGCCGCCGCCGGAATCGGCACGCTCGGCATCGCCGATGATGACGGCGTCAGCCTCTCCAACCTGCAGCGCCAGATCATTCACGACACCGGCGCTGTCGGCGCGGCGAAGACGGAGAGCGCCGCCCGGGCGATCGCCCGCATCAACCCGCATGTGGTCTGTCGCCGGTTTCACGAACGGCTGGATGCCGGCACGATCGGCGACGTGCTTTCAGGCTTCGACCTTCTGGTCGATGGCTCGGACAATTTCGACACCCGCTATATGGCCGCCGACGCGGCCGAGCGGGCGGAGGTGCCGCTGGTGACCGGCGCCGTGGGGCGCTTCGACGGGTCGCTGACGGTGCTGAAGCCCTATGCGCACGGAGCGGGCGGCAAGGCCAATCCGCGCTACCGCGACCTCTATCCCAAGCGTCCGCCCGAAGGCTTTGTGCCGTCCTGCGCCGAGGCGGGGATTGTCGGTCCCGTCACCGGCGTCATCGGCACGCTGATGGCGATGGAGGTGATCAAGCTCGTCACCGGAGCGGGCGAGCCGTTGATCGGCAGGCTTCTTCTCTATGACGGGCTTTCCGCCCGTTTCGAGACCATCGCCTATGCCCGGAGGGGGTGAGGCGGTCAGCCGGCCTGCAGGGCAAGCTGGTAGAGGCTGACGCAGCGCCCGCCGGAGGCACAGAAGGCCAGCACCGGTCCCTCGGTCTCTTTCAGGATCTGCTTCAGTTTCGATGCCTGGGTGATCGGTTGGTGGCCGCCGCCGACCGGCACATAGTAGCAGGCAATGCCGGCTTCCTTCGCGGCGGCTTCGATCTCGGCATATTTCGGCTGGAAAAAGCCCTCGCCGTCGGGCCGCATGCAGATGACGGCGGCAAAGCCCGCCTTCGCCGCTTCCGGCATGTCCCCGGCCTTCAACTGGCCGGCCACGTGGTAGTTGTTGTTGATTGCACGGGTATGCATGCGTGTTTTCCTGATTTCGGATGGGGTGGTCGGCGCTTCAGAGCGCGTTGACCGGCACTTTCAGCATCAGCCGGCCGTCCTTGTCCCTGGGCACGGCGCCGGCGCGCATATTCACCTGCAGGGAGGGCAGGATCAGCCGCGGCATGGAAAGCGTGGCGTCGCGCTTTTCGCGCATCTCCACGAATTCATCCTCGCTGATGCCGTCATGCAGGTGAATGTTGTGGCGACGCTCCTCGCCGACAGTGGTTTCCCACGCGATGTCGCGACCGTTCGGGCCGTAGTCATGGCACATGAACAGGCGCGTTTCCTCCGGCAGTTCGAGGACGCGCTTGGTGGAGCGGTAAAGCGTACGGGCATCGCCGCCGGGGAAATCGGCGCGCGCGGAGCCGCCGTCCGGCATGAACAGCGTATCGCCGACAAAGGCCGCGTCGCCGATCACATGGGTCATGCAGGCGGGCGTGTGGCCGGGCGTGTGCATCACATGCGCCGTCATGCCGCCGATCTCGTAGCTGTCGCCATCGGTAAACAACCGGTCGAACTGCGAGCCGTCGCGCTCGAATTCCGTGCCCTCGTTGAAGACCTTGCCGAACGCGTCCTGGACGATCACGATATTCTCGCCGATGCCGATGCGGCCGCCGAGCTTCTCCTGGATGTAGGGCGCGGCCGACAGATGGTCGGCATGAACATGGGTTTCGATCAGCCACTCAAGCCGCCAGCCCTTCTCGCGGATCATTGCGACCATCCGGTCGGCGCTCTCGTGGGTGATGCGTCCTGCCGCGTAGTCGATGTCCATGACGCTGTCGATCACGGCGCAGGCGTCCGATCCCGGATCGCGCACGATATAGGAGATCGTATTGGTAGCCGGATCGAAGAACCCGTGAACCTCCGGTTTGAGGTCGGGCGCGGGCGTAAAGGGCAGGGTCATCTCGGGGCCTCCTCGGGTTTGGTGCGGCAAACTATTAGCGCACAGTTCGTATCTACGCAAATATGAATTTATTATGGCAGATGCGATCGCGACCGATCGACTTGCATCGGATCTTTCGACAGGGAAGACAGGCCCGGACCACGGTCGGTCAGGCGCGGTTGGTGATCCACCGGCACTGGTAGGGCGCGAAACCGATCCTGGCCTCGTCGACCGTCTCACCGGAGATCAGATCGATCCAGCGTTCGCCGCCGATGAGATTGAGCGCCATGGCCGGGATTTCGAGCGTCTCGTCGGTCACGTTGTTGATCGCGAAAATGCTCTGGGTGCGGTCGACGCTCTGTCGCCAGAAACCGAACAGTTTCTCGCCGAGATGCAGGGTGAACTGCGTTGCGTTCGGGTGGAAGGCCGGCTGCCGCGTGCGGATGCCGATCAGTTCGCGCATGGCATTGAACACCTTGGCGTGCTGCGTGGTCTCGTCGGCAAGGGCTTCCTGCAGCGCGTCATAGTTCCAGCGGTGGCGGTTGATCGCCCGGTTATGGCCGGATTTCTCCACGCCCTCATAGTCATTGCTGGTCGACAGCAGCGAGTGGATGTAGAAGGCGGGAATGCCTTCCAGCGCCATGGCGATCGTCTGGCTGCAGAGGAAGCGGGCGATGTTGTGTTCATCCTCGCCCTTCACCGTGCCTTTCAGCGCGTCGAACAGCGAGACATTCATCTCGTAAGGCCGCATCGAGCCGTCGGAAAGCTGGCGCATGGAAACCCTGCCGCCAAAGCTCTTCACCGTCTCGACCATCTCACCGATCGCCTCGTCGGAGAGCAGGCTTTCGGCGGGCCTGAGGCCGATGCCGTCATGCGACGCGGTGAAGTTGAAATAGGCGCAGCCCATCTGCGCCGGCGGCATCGCCATCTGCCAGGCATTGAGAAACTGCGATGTTCCCGTCATCAGCGCATGCACGATCAGCGGCGGCAGCGAGAAATTGTAGATCATGTGCGCTTCGTTGCGGTTGCCGAAATAGCTGAGGTTTTCGACATTCGGCACATTGGTCTCGGTGATGAGGACGATGCTTTCCTCGCTGTAGTCGGCGAGCACCCGCATCAGCCGGATGATCTCGTGGGTTTGCGGCAAATGGATGCAGGAGGTGCCGACCTCCTTCCAGATGAAGGCGCAGGCATCGAGCCTGATCGTGCGCACGCCGCGATTGATATGGAAGCGCATGATGCGCAGGAACTCGAGCAGGACCTCCGGATTGGAGAAGTCGAAATCCACCTGGTCGTGGCTGAAAGTGCACCACACATGCTTCTCTCCGTCGGCGGTTTCCACCTTGCGCAGCAGCGGATGCGCGCGCGGGCGAACCACGGACGAGAGATCATCTTCCGGGGATGCGGTGAAGAAAAAGTCCCTGTAGGGTTCGTGGCCCATGCGGAACTCGTTGAACCAGTTGCTCTGGCTGGAACAGTGGTTGAGCACCAGATCCGACATCAGCCGGAACTCGCGGCCGATGCGTTCGATATCCTCCCAGCCGCCGAGGCCGGAATCCACCGCGCGATAATCGGTTATGGCAAAGCCGTCATCGGACGTGTAGGGAAAATAGGGCAGGATGTGCACGCCCTTGATCACGCCCTTCAGGTTTTCGGTGAGAAAATCCTGCAGCAGCGACAGCGGCTTGTGCTCGCCGTCGATGATCGAATTTCCGTAGGTGATCACATAGGCGTTGTCGGCGCTCCACATGTTGTTGCCGGCCACGCGGCCGCGTTTGCGCGGGACGACGCCATCGCCCCAGTAGGCCTCGAGCACCTGCCGCGTCAGCGCGCGGGAATCCTTTTCCGGATAGATGCTCTCCAGATGAAGCCGGATGCTTTCCCGCAGCCGCCTGGAAATCACCATGGCCTTTTGCGGCGTCTCAGAAACTGTCGTCATTCTTGTCCTTCTTTCCCCACACGCCAAGGTTAGCATGTCGGTTTTGATTGGCAATTGCCTATCGGGGACAAAACCGCGCTTTCCCGGCCGGCTTTTATTGCAGCACCGCATGCGCGCGGATGCGCGCAGGACCGCCAAGAGGAAGCGCGTGCCCGGCAATTTTCCGCCCCTCGGCGACGCGTTGTGCCGCCGAACGGCGTCGCCGAAGCGCGAACCCGGCCGCGCCGGCGGAAACGAACGCTTTCAAACGACTTGCATTTGTGCTAGTACATGAAGCATATTATTTCGGATACGTTAGAAAAAGATCAGATTTTAGAATATAAATTTAGAATTTATATTCATAATATATGATATTAAGGCTGATTGTGAGCAGTTCGTTCGAGAGTATACCTTTTTTTCAGGGGCGCCAGGCCCTCGACCCGCGTCTCATCTCGCATGCCGGCGCCCTTGCCGCGCTTGCCGGAACCGAGCGTATCCGGATTGCCAGGGCGCTGGAAGCGGGCGGGCTGAGCCGGATCGAGATCTGCCGGAGGACCGGGCTCTCCCTCATCGAGGTTGCGGCCGCCATGGCTTCGCTCGCCGGCCAGGGGTTGATCCTGAAGCTGCGGCACGGCGGCGAGACAATCTATGAACTTGCCCATCCCCGGCTCGGCGAGGTGATCCTGCTTGCGGAAGAACTGTCCGGCTCGCGCCCCTTTCAATCGGCCGGCTGAGGCAGGCGGCGGCTGCCTGTCGGGCATTGTGACCCGCGCGGGAGCCCGCGGAGGCTTCGGACGGACTGGCCTCCCGCCCTCATGTCGACGGGTCGGCGGACGTTTTCCCTTCCGGACGGCGGCCAGCGGAGAGCGGGAAGAGAACGCGAAATTTTCTTGAAAAAACGGAAAAATGCCGCTGGACTTGAAAAAACAAGATGCTATAAACGCGCTCATTCGCGGGCCGACGGCCCGCAAAAGGCGGCCCTTCTTTGAACCTTGGGCCCCTGCCCAGATAGCTCAGTTGGTAGAGCAGCGGATTGAAAATCCGCGTGTCCGTGGTT